>CAYXZJ010000044.1:0-1533 GCA_964470085.1 Candidatus Woesearchaeota archaeon | reverse complement strand
ATATCCCCTCTTGAAAGAGAAGACAAATCAGTAACATCTTTGTAAATCTGGGTCATAGGAACCTTTCTGCCTTTTTTTAATTTAGCCATGAATTTCATCCCTGGCTCAGGTCCAACGGTAACTTTACGTTCGACCCCTACAATTTCTAATGCCATAAATATTGGTATTAAGTTAAACAAAAAAAATATTAATTAAAGGGTTTTTAATCCCTTTTTTATTTAATTATATCTCACTAATAATCAGTCATTAAATTTCATAAAGTGAACAGGTAAAATTTACACGCCGTCAAACGCATCAAAACACGGCGTCTGAAGCATCAAAACACGGCGTCAAACGTATCGAAACACGGCGTGTAAATTTTGTAGATTTATTTTTGCAGTTTTCAAAGAACGTTTTATTTGGATATGTGTATTGTAAAAAGTGTTTGAAATACAAAATTAAAAGCTGAAAATAGCAATAATTTCAGCTTTTAATATGCTTAGAGGAAAAATATATTTTTATTGTTCCCAATTACTTACATCTACTGTTTTGCCATTGATAACTCTTTTGACAAGTTTGTTATCCTTGTATGTATCTTCGATTGGCACAGTACCATTGCGTGTTGGATATTTCCCAACATAAGTACCATCAGGTACTTTGTCTGATACAATAGGAATTTGGTTAGTTTTCTTAATACTTTTATTTGGCACTACTCTTTCAAAGTGCAGAGTGTAAGCTCCTGTTTTAGAATCTTTCAGAAGCCCAACAAGCTCCCAGCCTTCTTTTTCTCTCGCTTCAATAGTTGCTAAAGCATCTTTATAATTTTTCGCTTTGTCAGTTAATTCTTCTATTCTTTTTGAGCTATTATTTGTTGAAATAATACTTTTGTTAAGATTTTGAATATTTGATGCAAATATATTTGTGCCAAACAATGTTAATATTATTATGTATATATATATTGTTTTCATCTTGTTTAATTATTATATTTGTCATACCAACAAGGTAATACATAATCATATTCAACTATCCAAATAACTTCCCCACTAAATAAGGATGTTTGTGAAGAGGCAGATATACATGGACAATCGTTTTCTTCTAAATCTCCTATAAATGATAGTGCTCTTTCTTTATTTTTTCCATCGGAAAATTTTCTCTGTGTAGGTGCTAAAGCAGGATCTTCATCTTTGCCATTGACAACACGTTTTATTAACTTGTTATCTAAGTATGTTTGTTCTAAAGTTGCATATATTGCATTTCCAACATAAGTTCCATCGGGAATTTTATCTTCAGCTATAATGGTTTTATTTATGCTGTTATTTGTTTTTTGAGATAATTCATTCTCAGAACAAGAGAATAAAAACATTCCTATTATTCCTATAGATAGGAATAATTTTAAGTGATTCTTTTTCATACAATAATTGTTTTAATGATTTTAATGTTGCAAATATAAACTTATTTTTTTAAATTGAATGCAATTAATTTGATTTTTATTTATTTAATTCTGCAATTTTATTAGCAATATTTATTCCATCAATTGCACTTGAAGTTATCCCT
>CAYXZJ010000043.1:0-1555 GCA_964470085.1 Candidatus Woesearchaeota archaeon | reverse complement strand
ATCAAATTACTGTAACAAAAGACAATAAAGTAAAAATTATAAATAGTTTTGAATAGTTTTGTTAGTGTTATTTTTTATTTTTTATTTTTTATAAAAAAATGCAGCTAAATTAAATCCAACCATATATGGATGTGTTAGAATATCAGTAAATACGATTACTTCGAACAGTATGATAAAAAATATTATTGATATTGATAAGTGATTATATTTTGTCATAACATTTTATTTATTTATCCATAATTAATTTATTTTTATAATTACCTACATTCTAAAATTTCTTTCCACGATAATCCGTTGTTCCAAATATTTATTTTTCGTTCTATATTACAATTATAATGTTCTTTTATATCTTCATTCATTGTAATAAGTTTTTGTGCTTGATATGTTGTTAGTTTTCTCGGTAAGTATATTTCCGAAATAGGTGCATTATAACCCCAACAACATGACACTTTCACACAACTATTTTCAGCATTTTTAACTGTTTTACAAAATGGTGGCAAATCATTATCGTGTCCTTCTGATGCAACAATTTGTATAGTTCCATCTGGGTGTATCCAATTTGACCTAATATCCGCCCAAATAAATCTACACAAAGTTATTTAAACTTGTTCAGTGTGTAAGATTTCTACATTTTTATAAATGTTTGGACGGAGCGACAACAGAATATCTTTAACCTCAGAAACCTTTAGTTTTTTCGGTTCGAATGTTCCATCATCAATTTTATTTAGTTTTAAGAGTTTCTGTCTTAACACTGTCAACAGCACTCTGTTTAATATATTTATCGCTGAGTTGTGGTCAGCGTTGTCTTTGTGACCGCAGTCAACACAGCAAAAAGTTTCTTGGTTTGGTCTGTTTCCATCATCAATACAACCACAAACAGGACAATTTTTTGAAGTGTAAGCTGGTTGGACAAGTGAAACAGAAATTCCATGTTTCATTGAAACGTGTTTCATTATATCTTTTAAAGAACTCAAATTGAGGGCACTAACAATTCTATTAAAATTGATATCAAAGTTATTTTTATCATCAACAAAACTCTTTCCAAAAGAGTTGTCTAGATTTTCCATTACAATATGATCAAATCCATTACTAATCAAATATTTACAAACGTTTGAACAGAGTTCTTCGTTTGCTTTTTTGATCTTGTTTTTTAATGTGTCAACTTTATTTTGTCTTTGTTTGCCTACGTTGTAGGTTTTATCTTTTTTTAATTCGTCTATTTTAACCAATTCTTTAGCTAAATCGTTGACCAGCTTTCTGTTGTAATCAAATGTTGTCCCGTCTGATAAACAGAATAAATTATGTTTAACGTTGACATCGATACCACAGAAATTAGTTTTATTGTCTGGTATAAACCTCTGTCCATCAGTACAAAGAATTACATTTATCTTTTTATTTTTTAAAAATTTTATTCTATATTCGGTATCAGTATTTTTGTGGTATCTGTTTAATAGACCGTGATGTTTTTTAGAATACTTCACTGGGATCGAAAGTTTACTACCCCGTTCTAACCAACTGATATTTATAAAGTTATTGATTATTGAATTAAATTTTT
>CAYXZJ010000042.1:0-1595 GCA_964470085.1 Candidatus Woesearchaeota archaeon | reverse complement strand
TGCTTTCGTGCTTCGCACGGCAAAAAGTGCGCCAATGACGCGTTGCAAGTTAAGCGAAATGTTATGCGCACGCCTTCGGCGGGCAAGAAAACAATACAGTAAAAATCTAGTAAAGTAAAAAATGGATAGGTATTAAAAAAACAGGATAAAGAACACAATAAAAAAAGGAAAAGAATAAATTACTATGAAGAAGATACATTCAATAATTCTACTTCTGATTGGTTCATTGTCATGTTTTATGTTTTTCTATTTCAAAATATTTAGTTATGGGATTATTCCTCTTCTCATAAGTAAACTCATACCAACTGCATTATTGTGTGTTTGGTTGACTGGAAAGAAAAACAAAAATAAAAATTGGATTTTAATGCTCTGCGGAGTGTTTTGTTCATTTCTATGTGATCTATTTATGGAGTTGCCAAACAATTCCTTTCAACTATCTGGAATTGTATCAAATATGGTTGGTTTAGTTTTCTACATACTGTATTTCATTAAAAGTTGTACACAACGCAATCTATTTGATTTATTACCAATTACTATAATAATTATGTCAGTGTTTTCTGTAATAGCTCCAAACACTCATGAAATGTTTATTCCCGTATTCATTTATTGTGTATTTTTCATAATATTTATGTGGCGTTCAATAGCTCGTATAAAAGATCCTGGTATTACAACGCTATCAAAACAAATATGTGTATTAGGAAGTATATGTATAGTATGTAGTGATTCATTATTGAGTTTTCAAATGTTCTCAATACTAAATAAATCATTTGTATATGTAGTAGTAATTATGATGTTATGGTGGATAGGATTATTATTGTTAACAGTAACGGCTGGTATTGAAGAAAAAATCGCATAACAACTTATTCAACCTGACATTTCCTTTGGCATGAAAATTGCAGTCGCTTCGCTCCTTATGCAATTTTCACGCCAAGCCCTACGGGCACGGAAAAGCAGGTTAAGCAAATGTTAGGTTGATGCCGCTAAAGCGGCACTCAAAAAAGAGTAATTATCCGGAAATACAAATAGGAAATCATGATTATTCTTTTGAAAGGAGCATGGAGAAAAACAACCAATAAATTTATTAGACTAGTTCCATAGAAATAAAATTTATAGGAGATATATCAAGAATGAAAACAATCGCTAAAGTGTTCATTGCAGCAATGATTACAATATTATGTGTCGTTTCATGTACTTTACCGACAGAGGAAACAGAAAATGAAATAACTCTTTCAAGTATTTCAATCACAACAAAACCAACAAAAACAACATATGGAATAGGGGATACTTTTGATACGAGCGGGATGGTTGTAACAGCAACATATTCTGATGGTACGAAAAAAGATGTAACGACATTTGTATCAACCAGCGGATTTAACAGTGAAAATGCTGATGCTGTTCAAATTATAACTGTAACATATACAGAAAACGATGTTAAAAAGAGTACTTCTTTTACAATTAAAATAGAAGCAAACATCAAATATGAAATTACATATAAAAAAGCAGTTACGTGGGAAGATTCTATAGGAACAATATGGGTACAAGTCATTGTTGAAATAAACAATACAGGAACGATACCTATTTATCTTTCCTCAGGT
>CAYXZJ010000041.1:0-1595 GCA_964470085.1 Candidatus Woesearchaeota archaeon | reverse complement strand
CTCCTCTAATAAGTTTTAAAAAATGCTCTGTTCCCCAAAAGCAACCACCAGCAAAGTATATTTCTTTCTTTTCAGTATTATCTTTCATAAAACTCAATTTTCAATTCTTCAATACTTAAAACGGATTAGCACAAACAATATTACCTGCTTTGCTTACTGAAATACAAAAAAAAGGGCAGATAATTAAATCTACCCTTAATATTTTTTATTTGGATATCGCTAATCCTCTTCTTTAATATTATTTTGTAACTGTTCTCCTATAGCAGTTAAATTTAAAGTAGGTAGAGTCAAAGTAGGCATTCCTGATAATGAAGTCAATGCACTTATATAAGATCTTATATAAGGAAATACTATAGCAGGAGCATTTAATACAAAATAACTCTCTTTATATTTTTCAATATCTATATCATTTGAAAAAGAAAATTCAGATTCACTTGATATATTAATTAAAAACTTATCTTCAATATCATTTATTTTTACATCTATAGTTAAAATGAAGACTGAAGATGATTTCCTTATCAATCCTTTAGCAATAAAATCTAAATCAATAGTATAACTTCCTTTTTCTTTAAATACTATATGACTTTCTTTTACTTTGGTTCCCAAAAATTGAATTTGTGAATTATCTGGTTTCATGCTGCTGATGCTAAATTACTTTCACAATAATTAATATTAACTTCATTTTTGAAATCATATTTATTATTATCAATTAGGCAATCAACAAAATCTTCTATTGTAGGTCCACTTAATTCCAATTCTAGAATAGAATTCCATTCTTTATCAAACTCTTCTTGTGTTGTATTCTCAAGAATGTTTTTTAGCTTTGTTACCAATGAAGCTTCCATAATTATAAGTTTATATTCAATTTGCAAAATTACACCTTTTTTAAGGAAAAACAATTTTAAACTTTGATTTTATGACATTTTCCTTATCTAAAATACATATTTGTACTCTATTATTTAACGAAACATATTCTTTTTTGTTGCAAGTAAAATATATTATATCTTTTTTTTGCGGTTGTTTTTCATCACTTGAGCGAATAGACTTATAATTAAAAACACCTTTTTTCTTCATATATTCAATCAAATTTGGAACAATAATTTGTTTTCCTTTAAAAAGTTTATGAGTTACTACGAATTCACTAACATCTTTGAATTCTAATTGATGTTTAATATTACCAAACAAATCAAAACAAGATGATAAATCAACTGTACACTTCCCTATTATATATTCTTTTTCTCTTTTAATATATGCTTTTTCTCCCCAATCTTTTGCCCATTGAACGTTTGTATCCCATAAATAATAACCTATTCCAAGCCATGCATCTTTACGATTACATAAATACGGACCTTCCTGTTCTACTTGAGTTATATTATTTTTATTCTCCAACGTTTGGAAAGCATCTATATAAGCCATTTGAATTATTATTTATTATTTGTTTGCAAAGATAACAAAAAAGTCAAAAGCAATATAATAATGAAGGTCAAAAGCTCTTTAAAGAGGACTTTTGACCTTTTTGTTTAGAAATCTTATAAAACAATTATGCTCCAAGAGTAGCTACCATAACTGCTTTTATGGTATGAAGACGGTTTTCT
>CAYXZJ010000040.1:0-1700 GCA_964470085.1 Candidatus Woesearchaeota archaeon | reverse complement strand
TTAGTCAAATCTGAAAAAGTCATTAAACGATTTTTTTAAGCTGCTCTATGATAAACATCGAAAAATTTTTGCACTTTTTTCGGCGTTTTTATGTTTTTTGTTAATAAAAATCCTAAGTTTATTCGGACAAAAAATAAAGCTATCTTGATTAATAGCTTCCGGAAGTTATATCCTGCTGCTGATAACAATAAATTCATACTATCTCCTTGTGTCCCTTTGAGATAGTTCCTACATAATCTATGATTGTTCTTCAAATGACCTATGACTGCTTCTACTGATGACCTGCGTTTAAACCAATTCTTCCATTTGTATTTACTATACTTTATTTTATTTGCTTGATGCACTCGTAATATTTCCGTTCCATTGATTTCTGATTTTCCGCGATAACCCTCATCTACTAATGCTTTATCTGCTTTTATTCCACGCAAACGTTCTGATTGCTCTAACGTCGACTCTAATGTATTGCCATCATAAGGATTGCCTTTAAAATTCTTCGCTGCTACTACTACTCCAGATTTCTTTGTTATCAGGACTGACGCTTTGCTCCCAAATTCATATTTCTTATGCTCCTTACCCTTTGCTATACAACTTACTTCCGGCTCATGCAAACTGTAAATCTTATTCTTGCTCGTTCTTTGCTGCTCTAATACTTTTTGCATTATTGCTAATTGTGACTGCTGTTGATTCTTTACATCTGTCGGTAATTTCCTGTTCAAATCCCGTAATAATCTTCCTGCTATTGTTTTTATTTTTAATATTGCTTTTCTGGCTTCTTGCTTACGCTTCGGTATGCGTAAATATCTTGTGGAAAACCTTAGTTTTGGAACTGTTCGCTTGTAGCTTTGACGTAAATTGATTCTAAACTTCTCTGCTATTTTCCAACACTTGTCGATTATTTTTAAATGTAATTTGGTATCAACTGGATAAGTTATGTTCTTTTCCTGTACTGTTGTGTCTGGTATTACTTCTTTTTCCTCTCCATCTTTTCCATGGACTTTTATTGATACTTGCAAGATTTTTTCACACCCCTCTTCGCCTATCCGCTGACGAAATCTTGTTAACTCACTTGAATCACAAGGAAGATTCCAACTAAAAAACTCTTCACCGCTATAATACTGCCAGTAAGGGTTTTCACGCCATCTTTCAATAACACTTTCGTCAGATTCGTCATAAATCCGTTTTAATATTAAAAGAGAAACCATTAAACGTATTGGTTTTGCTGGTCTTCCGAAATCTTTCTTATAATATTTTTCAAACTCACTCTCAAATTCGTGCCACGGTATTAAATTACTTATTACACACAAAGGATGTTTTAGATTTATTAAATATTCTAATTTCTGATTATATAAATCAGAATTATCATTTTTTATCTGTTTTTTTAGCATACAAATACTTTAGAAAGTTTGCAAGAATTTTATACAAAAATACAAAAATCTTGTAAATTAAACAAGAAATATTTATACACATTTTATTGTTTTTATTAACACTTAACCACTTTTTCAGAGATTACTAATTATCATACTTTGCTCAATCATTTACTCAACTTCCAACAAAAAAATCGTTCAAAAATCACCTTTGATACAATTAATTTAGAATTTTTTGATAAGCTAATGTCATATTATATTAATGACTTACAAAATATAAACAATACATTTCATAATGCAGTTAAATTATTTAAAAGTTTTCTTAATTGGGCAACT
>CAYXZJ010000039.1:0-1725 GCA_964470085.1 Candidatus Woesearchaeota archaeon | reverse complement strand
TGGGTGTTGGCTTTGAGCTCAAGAAAAAAACACACCGAAAAAAAGGGGTTTGATTCTTTTTTTGAGGCTGATATCAGTTTGTTTTCCCGCCCCCAGACACTGCGCTTTGTAAACTTTCATCGTATTCATGTTCTTATTTGCGAACGGTCTTACGACAGGAGTTGCTAAATTAACTCTTTGTTCCAGCTAAGGTAACAACTCCAGTACACTATATTGGTTTTCTGAAACTAAATTATCGTACTTTTCAATGCTGTAATTTCCACTTTATCCTTTCTTTTTCGAATGCTGTATTTTAATATAGGGGACACAGGGTCCACTGAAACAACACTTACATGCTCCATACCTTTGGTATCACTTTGGTATACTTTGGTAAAATTTTCTGAGAGTGGTGTATCTGGAGCTGATAGGTTTTTGATTTCTTTTGTTTCAATAGGTTTTGATATTCTTGATTTGTTCGTATTTCTAAATTCTAATTTCTCACGGCAGACATTTAAAATGAATTGATGAAAATCAGGGTCGTCCTTTTTAGTTAGTAAATTTACTCCATTATATACAAATGCAATTTTATCTTCATACATGAAATAATAATCTGGTTGGGTGTATTGAATGGTGTCTTTTGGTGAATAATAGTCTATAATCATTTCGAGATTATCTGGAGAATAGTATGTTAGGAAAACCTTAAATACGCAATGCTTATAATTTTTGATATTATTGTCAAAATTTCTAAAACAAATGGAAAAAGCATCTAGTATTTTTTGATCTTTTATGTGCAATTCATATTCTTCGGTTACTTTTTTTGTCTGCGCATTTATTAAGTTAAAACTAAAAATTAGTAGTATAAAAAAATTAAATAATCTCATATTTATTTGTTTATGTGTATTAATACTTTAGAAAATAGCATGAATGTATATTCATTCTATTGATTTGTATGTATCTTTCCTTTAGGATCTACATATGATTTCGTACCATCCATTTCATACCAATAACAATATATACCATCTTCTGCAATAATTTTACTTTTGATGACAGTTCGGTATTCTGGTGAGTTGCCTCCTATTTTAGCTAGGGTTACCCAATCTTCTTCAGATGGTTTTGATTGCCCACCTTGTAATCTTGATACAGCATGAGTATGTATAGTTCCTTTAATTTGCACATATTTACCATCAGGTAAGAGCGTATATGCTCCAACTTTTCCGCGATAGAAATAAAGATCATATACTGTTTCATCAAATTTATTATTACGAGCGTCTTGTATTTGAATACCACCTTCAATTATTACGGCACCGCACTCTGTTTTTACATTATGATTCTCATCAAAACTATTTTCCCATAGTATATTCATTGCATTATCATAGTACTTTATGATGTAGTGTTGGTATGTATTATTAATAGCTTCGCATTGTACTAGACCTTTAAATAGATAAACAGCAGGATCATCACTATCAAAGTTGTGACAATAATATGTGAATGTCTCAGCATCATATTCAACCGTGTAGTATTGCGCAGCTGCTTCGTTGCCTTTCCACTCCACTTTCCCATCTTTGATGTATGGCGTCACGTTCACCAACATGACGGTTAAAAGTACAATAAATTTTAATGTTTTCATCATTTGTGGGATTTATTTTCGTATGATGACAGATTGTTGGGTGGTTTTTCCTGTGGTGAGCCTGAGGATGTAGGCTCCGGGCTGCAGGTTGAGGGAAAGGGTGATGTCCTGCTGTCCTT
>CAYXZJ010000038.1:0-2086 GCA_964470085.1 Candidatus Woesearchaeota archaeon | reverse complement strand
AAAACCTAACAACTGCTTCAACCTGATATTTTCTTTGTCACATTTTGTGCTGTCGTCGCTTCGCTCCTCGGCAAAAAATGCGCCAAGCCGCTGCGCGGCGCGAAAATACAGGTTAAGCAAATGTTAGGCGCACGCCTACGGCGGCGAAGAAAAAAATAAATACGCTTTTTTTCTATTTTGTTTGGTAATGTATTACTTGAAACTTAGGATAAAAATAGAAAAAGAGTATGGTTACTAAAAGATAAAATCAAAGAATGGAATAAATTGGAAAAAAAAGAGGAATAAAAATGGCATTAATAGGATTTCAACAGAAGGTTGTTCCAGAAGTGGTTGTTGCATCAAAAAAAGTATATGTAGAAAATATTGTGTCTATACAAAAATGCTTAAACACCGCGTATGACGAACTAATTAACTTTATATTAACAAGTCATACTTGTATGGATTATTGTAAAGCAATGTTTTGTAATATTAATAATATGAAACCAGAGTACCAATATGTTGAAGCTGTATTGTTCCTTAGAGCAACTATGCAAGGAAATGATAAAATAAAAATATATAAATTACCACAAACGGAAGTTGTTAGTGCTGTTCATATTGGTAATTTTTCAACACTTCAAGAAACACATATTGATTTATCAAAATGGATAAAAGAAAATAATTTCAAAATAAATGGTGCGTATAGAGAGTTATACTATAAATACGATTTACGAAATCTTAATGATACGATTACAGAAATACAGTATCCTGTAACAAAGTTATAAACGTCTTTTAGTAAAACGAAACGCCTAACAACTGCTTCAACCTGTCAATTCCTTTGGCATGTAAATTGCAGTCGTCGCTTCGCTCCTTTGTGGCAATTTACACGCCAAGCCCTTCGGGCACGGAATTGCAGGTTAAGCAAATGTTAGAACGACGCCTTCGGCGCAATGAAGAAAAGATACATTCAGTAATGATAATTTATCAATATTATAAGAATAGTTCCATGGAGGTTTTATGAAAAAATGTCATTGTATGGTTTTTATTTCAATAGTTTTAGTATTACTATTTTCATGTAAAACAACAGAAAATAAATCAGACTCTATTATTCCTGAAAACCAAATTGGAAATGGTTCAATCTATAAACCCTATTTGGATACAATTCTGGTTTATAAAAAGAAATCAAATGGATTGAAAAAAGGAAATATTGGATTTGATTGGAATCATGATAGAGAAATACAAGATAATGAATTAATTTCTGTTATTCTAGAGAATAATAATCAAGATGAGATGGTCCTATTTCAGTATTTATTAGACCACTTTGATAATGCTTCAAAATATACAAAGACTGATTTGTACAATATTATGAAATCTCAATTACTTGATTCATCTGAGGAGCAATTAGGACTTATAGATATTCTTGGTTCAAAATTGTCAAAACTTGGTCTGCAACCATTTTCAAATGCAAATATTTATTATTTTCCTGATGGTTCTGGAAATAAAGTCAGTAGTAAAAAAATTGAGTTTTATCCAACAGGAAGTCCAGCAACAATACAAATTAATGTTAAAAATGATAATAATTCAAAATTAGAGTTAAAAGAGTATCCCTACAATATCAAATATTGGAACTTATATGGAACTAAAACATTAAATGAGCAACAAGATTCAAAAGATCCATATTGGCATAAATTAAATACCATTGAATTCAGAGAATCAGGTTTAGTTAAAAGAATTGGAAACTGTCCTTATATAAGAATCGTTTTAGATGATGAATATGGATGTAGTGTTAAGGAAGCGGAGACTAGTGCTATAGGATGGAATCCGGATGGAAGTATCAATGAAATTGTAATAGCAGGAGGGAAGGAAGATGAGACCTATAAACTTCCTGGAGGCATTGTAGTTTCCAAGATGTATCGTATGTTTTGGTTAAACGAAGGTGATTTTTGTAGGGTTATTGTTGAATTAAATTCTTTTAGTGAAGTAATTGCTACATTTGATCAAGGAGAACATACTTTTTATAAAGAAGATCAAATAACAAAAAAATGGGTACCATACATTCAAATATTTGATAAAAAAACAAGTATTTCGATTCGAGGTGGATTTTGGGTCA
>CAYXZJ010000037.1:0-2221 GCA_964470085.1 Candidatus Woesearchaeota archaeon | reverse complement strand
GAATAATAAGAACAACAAAACAAGAAGCATTAGAGAATGAAGCAGATTTTGATGGCATAATTACAGAATAAAATTTGCACGATATATTATTTGTGATATAATAATATCAAGTAAGTATATTTAAGCATCCCTATTACCAGTTTTCCTCAAGCCAGTGATCTATTTTGATTGCTGGCTTTTTTCTTGCAAAAAAATTAAATTTTGGGTAATATATAGAAGTTCTTGTATGGGCCCTTAGCTTAGTTGGTAGAGCGCCTCATTTGCAATGAGGAGGTCATCGGTTCGAATCCGATAGGGTCCACAGCGTTAAGAAAAACAGCATCTATATGCTGTTTTTTAGCTGTGGAAGGCGCAGATATAATTTTTCAGTAGAAAAATTATTGAGCCGGGGTCGCAAGTACTTATATATTTTGTGAATACTTGGAGCAAAATATTTAGTAACTTGTGATACACATTTAAAATAAATCGTTAAGAAAAACAGCATCTATATGCTGTTTTTTAGCTGTGGAAGGCGCAGATATAATTTTTCAGTAGAAAAATTATTGAGCCGGGGTCGCAAAATAACAGTTATATAATATCAAAAAACTAAAAATAAATAATGGTTGGCTATGTGGGGTAAAAATAGAAAACCCACCGAAGTAGATTTTCTACTGGTGGGTTTTTGTTAGCTTATGCTACCTTTTTCAAAATGGAAATCTGTTCAAGTATTCCGTCTGTGTGTGATTTTACAAATCCGCCTGCCTGGTAATCGTTAATAAGATACCAGATTGAAACGGGATTGTTTTGGTTTTTGGATGCTTCATAATGCTTGTCGTTTTTGCATTTTTCTTGATTTTCAAGCCAGTAAGAAGAAGGTTTTGTCCAAATGCCGAACACATCACCAAGGAAAACTTTTGCGGAGGTAACTTCTTCGCCAGATTTTGTACGGTTAATTCCATACTCTGAACGACCTGCTCTTCTGAAGTGTATTTGTAACACTTCAAGTGCGGAAATTATTTGATCAAGCTGACCATAATTTTTTCCCTGCAATTTGCAGATTGTTTGAGAGAATCCACCTTTATCTTGAATTGGCGAGATAACTTTGAAGAGCCGAATAATTGCTTCAACTTTGTTATCCATTTTTGAGATTTCCATTATCTCTTTTTGAAGAGAGTTAAGATCATTCTCAATTTTTTTCAAATCATTAACTGCTGGGCTAAAAGTAGCTTTCAAAAATTTAAATGCTTTCATTTTTTTTGATTTTAATTGTTTATACTGATTTTATTAAGTTCTCTCAATCCCTTTAATAAGGGAACTGGGAGAACCTAATAAAACCCAACAATTACACAAAAATATCAAAGAACTGATTACTAATGGTAGTATATTACAATATCTTGACAAAGTCAAGTGATTGTGATATCATACTAAAATAAGATGCTTAATAATATTTTGATTTTATTAGTCTTCAAAGTAGATTTATGTCTTTTTTGAAAACTAATAAAATTAAATATTATGAGCACAAGTTCTTCAAAAGGATTTGTCCATTATTTTCGTGCCGGTATTCATTTCTCTGAAAGATTTGTTAAAAATCTAATCATTCAAGGGAAATGGATTTTCAAGTCCAGTGGAAAATTACACAGATGGTTGTTATCATTACATAGAGCACCACACCAATCATTACCTTTTGTTTATGGTTTGGTTGTGGCAATTATTATGATGATAATAATTATCCCAGTGTTTGGATGGGCAATAATTAAATCAATATAGGAGTAAGCCGAAAATCCTTCAAAGAGTAGGCAAAATTTTCAATAAAGGAGGTTCAAATGGAACTTAAAAAACAAGGAGAAATTGCTCTAGCTATTCTGAAAGAAAAATTCAGAAAAGATAGAAGATTACCTGATGTTGAAACTTTTAAGAGAGATCTTGGTAATGTTTCTAAAAAAATCGGATTTTCAAAAGAAGAATTAACCGAGTTCATGATTCTTTTAGTTAATGAGTTAACAGAAGAATTTATCTCTGAATTAAAAAAGGTAAAATAGGTGTAAGCATTTTGCTTCCTAAAAGGGTAATTTGTCATCCTCTTTGTGAGATATGACAAGAATAAGAACCTAGCCTCTTTATCTAGTTAAGTCCCGTAGCTATTAAAGTTCCGGGACTTTTTATTTATCTTATTTATTCTATAATTTTACCTTGACTTATTTTTTAAATCTATTAATATCAACAAGAATCAAAATAGTTTTTT
>CAYXZJ010000036.1:0-2230 GCA_964470085.1 Candidatus Woesearchaeota archaeon | reverse complement strand
TTATGGTGTTTATATATTTTTCATCGAACTTTTTACTTCTTTGATTAGTTTGTTTGTTTAAATCATTTTTATTTCATAGCTTTGCCCAATAAATTAATTATAAAACTATTCTATTATGAAAGAACAAATTGCAGCTCTTAATGAGATTAGAGAAGATTTGAAAAAAGAAAATGGAGAATCAAAGTCTCCTTTTATGAAATTAGGTGATGGAGAAGCTCTTAGCATATACTAATGGATATATGGAGACATTAAGAGTGGTTGATGTTGAAGACATAGATATGTTACTTGATGAAGTTATAGAAAAATCAAAAATAGAAGAAGTAAAAGGAAGGATTTTAAGAGAGTACCTTTCAATTTTAAATTATAAAAATGACTTCATCCCTTTTATTGAACAGCAAAATGTAACTATTGATCCTGAGAAAATATTTGGAGAATCAGAAGAAAAAACATTTTGGAGAAAGACGAATGTGGTAGATAAGTATAACTTGGGAAATATAACTCTTGAAATACCTGGTGTGATATTACAAGTACAAACAAATATTCTTAGAACTCAAAGCTTGGTTGCTGATGCTATTTTAGGTCAAGGGGAGGCTTTAGATATTTTCAATGCAAGAGCACAAGATGCAATATCAATACGTGAAAATATTACAAATCTTGAAACTATACAACAATTGGAAGTAATAAATAGTATAGATGATTCAAATGTAAAAGCTGAAATGTATAAAAAAGTCTTTGAAGATTGTTGCAATTGTCCTTGTCAACATATTACAATAAATAAACAATAAATAGATTAATGAGTATAACTGATAATCCTTGGGTAAAAGGAGGAAAATATTATCCAAATTGGATAGAAGAAGATAAAGAGTTTTTTAGACAAAATACTGAATATGTAACAGGAAAAAGAATTTCTTCTCCTATTAGTGAAAAAAATATGATGACTGGCAATTGGATTTCAGAGGAAGAACTTATAGTATTTGAAAGAATACTTGGGAAAGTTCAGAATGGTAATCCTTATGAATATCTTATAAAAGTTTTTGAACAATTAACAGGACTTCAATTTCCTCAACTTCCTTCCGATATTAGATTGCAAGCCGATTGGAATCAAATGTTCTTGATATGGTTTTTTGAATCAATGCCTTCACTAAACAATATGTATTGGTTAAATAATTCAAAATCAATTTTTACTGATAACTCTCTTTATTGTATAGATATTGCTAATTCTGTTAGTTTTTCTGACATAAATAATAAAGCCTGCATAAAACATCAGTTTTTTAAATATTCTGATCAAAAAAGACCTAACCCTTTAAATGTATCATTTACTTTTACTGGACCAGATAGTGGAAAACAAAATTATTATTCTTGGGTAGAATGGTTTGTAGGGTCTTACTCTACATATATTAACTGGGTTAAAAACGAAAACGAAAGTTATAATATCTCAGCAATAATAAAAAATACGAGTAGTTGGTATTCAGGAACACGTTTGCCAATAACTTGGCAAAATAAAATAAAAAAAACAATTGGACTTGAACTCACTAACTTAGTAGATAGTGCACAGAGAGGAGAGACTATAAAAAGAAAACTTCCTACAATAGTTATTAAAACATTTGAGTTTTTAAATGTGAATATTCCTAGTTTTGGAGGTAATTGGGAGCAGGAATTTCATATAAAAACTAATTGGACAATATAATCATGAAAGTAATAACGTTTATATTGGTAATTTTACTATATTCTTGTTCGCATACTCCTAATAATCCAGAAGTTTTATATAAGGAATTTATGAATATTAATCCTAAAAACAATCTAACAAACATTAAGGGTGAAGGTAAAATTGCGATACCAAATTTTATGAGTTGGGGAATTCTAAATTATAATTGTAATTCTGCATATATTGATTCGCTTATTAAGTTTGACCATTTTTTTGAAAAGAATGAGTTTAATAAAAAGTTTGAAAGAGACGAAACCCAATACTTCCCAAAGGATTTATCATATTGGACGGAGCATTCAAAAGAAAAGTATAAAATTGACTTTCAAAAACAGAATTGCGTATATTTGAGAGGAATAAACTTTCCCTTTATTCACGATATACTGATTGATACAATAAGCTTTGAAGTATTACATCTTATTTCAGCAATGAGAGATTAAAATTTCCTGTCGTGCGGGATTTGAACTCCCGCACTTCTTTATTGATTATTATTCATACATATTTAAATAAAATTTATCATGAAACAAG
>CAYXZJ010000035.1:0-2769 GCA_964470085.1 Candidatus Woesearchaeota archaeon | reverse complement strand
TCTTCTGTACCGCCTGCACGACTTCGGGATAACCGTTCCTCCGTTGCGTGACTGTTAATATTCATTTAAAGTATACCACTTATATTCATTTAAAGTATACCACTTATGACAGCGTTTCATTTGAGAAATGAAGCGTAGCGAAATGGAACAAATGAAACGCTGTTGCAAAAATTAAAATGAACCGTTTAAGTGTAAAATCAAACACTTGAACACAATGTATGGTATAGATATGAAATTTACAGTACAGGCATTATTAACCAGAGGTTTTAGCCAGAGACAAATAGCTAAAGAATTATCAATTAGCCGCAAAACAGTTCGCAAATTCAAAGAAGAAATTGATAATAACAGCATATTAACCCCACAAATAGATCGGTACAAGAAACTGGATCCATATCATGAAGAGATCAAAGAGTGGATCTCAATGGGAAAGACAGGTGTTCTGATAAGAGAAAGTTTAGCCACCAAGCACGGAGTTCAGGTAGGTTATTCCACCATTTCACGATATTTACAACAGTTTAAGACATCTGAAGTTTACATTCCTTTGATTATCCCACCAGGGGAGGAAGGGCAAGTTGATTTTGGATATATTGGCAGGTTTGACAAAGATGGAAAATTAGTAAAAGTATGGTCATTTTCTATGATCCTCTCCAATAGTCGGTATAGTTATCATAAAATTGTGACGGATCAATCGGTGAATACATTTATTAAATGCCATATTGAAGCATTTGAATATTTTGGAGGATCACCAAAAACCGTTAAACTTGACAATTTAAAAGCAGGAGTAATAAGTCCTAGTTTTTATGAACCAACCATCCAAAGACAGTATGCAGAATTTTTACATCATTATAACAGTGTTCCTATAACAGCGCGTATTCGTAGAGGTCAAGATAAAGGGAAAGTTGAGGCTGGTGTTAAGTATGTAAAAAACAATTTTTTAAAAAGGATACAGCATCAAGATTATTATCAATTAGAAAAAGATCTCCTAGATTGGACCAATAATATTTGTAATAAACGCATTCATGGTACTATAAAAAAAGTACCTGTAGAAGTGTTTTATTCTATTGAAAAACCAAAACTTTCTCCACTTCCAATGGCAAGATACGAGATTTTTAAAATAGAACATCGAAAAGTCAATAATTACGGGCATATTTGTTTTAATAATAATTTTTATTCTGTCCCCTCAAAATTTATTTGTAAAACGCTTATAGTAAAATCGACGGGTACAATATTGAAGATTTATGATGACACTCAGGAAGTAGCCGTACACCCAGTTTGTAGTGAAAATGGAAAATTTATATCCATTCCTGAGCATCGTCCTCTTGAAAAACAAGGCAAAACGGAGCAAGAATATATCCAACGAGCAAAAGATTTTGGAATACATACTCATGAATTTTTAAAGCAAGTTCAAAACGAAAAACCTTATCAATGGCAACGTATTATGGCAGGAATTTTTCATCTTCAACATCTTTATAGCAAAGAAATTGTGGAAAAAGCTTGCGTTAGAGCTTTAGATTATAAAGTTATAAGTTATACGTCGGTGAAGAATATCTGCAAAAACAATTTATACGATAAAAAAGAAGAGTCCTTAGCCGTAAAATGTTCCAATGGATTTGCGCATGAGCTTACAAAATATGATTCACTTATAAATTAAAAAAAATGGAAAAAATTAAAACAAAACTTAGAAATTTAAAACTTGCAGGAATGGTAAAATCTATTGAAAGTAGAAATAAATATGCCATTGAAAACAAAACATCTTACATCGATTTTATGGAGTTATTACTTGAGGATGAATATGTTAATAGAATGTCTAATTCATTCTCTAAAAGACTTAGTAAGTCCAAAATTGATACTCAAAAAACTTTAGATGACTTTGATTTTAACTATCAACCAGAACTAAATAAAAGACAAATAATGGACATTGCTTCCTGTCGATTTATTAATGAAAATAAAAATATTGTTCTTATGGGAAAACCTGGTGTAGGTAAAACTCACATTGCTAATGCTATTGGTTTAGAAGCTATTAAACAAGGTTATACAGTCCTTTTTTTACACATTAATGACTTAATTGAAAAAATAAATTGTGCTAAAGCTGAAGGGACTATTAATCTACTTATGAACTTATTACAAAATACAGATTTGATAATTTTAGATGAACTCGGTTTTAAAAAATTACCAGTCGACTCTATTGATGGATTCTTTGAAGTTATTAGAAAACGTTATGAAAAAGGATCAATAATAATCACTACCAATAGAAATTTTGAAGACTGGGGTAATGTTTTTGGTGATTATGTTATGGCTTCTGCTATAATAGATAGAATTGTTCATCACGCAATTATTATTAAAATTAATGGCGAAAGCTTTAGAATTAAAAATTTTAAAAATGATAAATAATTTTTTTATTTTTGTGGTATACTTTTAGTGAATAAAAGTGGCTCTTTTTCGTGAATATTAACACATGCTGTTTTCACATCAAAATAGCACCCTGCTTTTATTAGAATATAATATCTAAGGACGAAGAACAAAAGACAAACGACGAAAGGTTTCATTCTTAATTCATTTGCTAATTTGCTAATTCACTAATTTGCTAATTTCCCTTTCCCCTTTTTTCGAAAGATTTGCTATATTTGCAGACTTGAAAGTATTCACCTTTTAATTAAAAAAGAAGTGTAATACGATCAAAATTTGATGAATAGATACTTTATACAAACTAAAATTAACTATCCATGAAAGATGAAATCATTATTTATCAAGCTGATGAAGGAACTACTA
>CAYXZJ010000034.1:0-2893 GCA_964470085.1 Candidatus Woesearchaeota archaeon | reverse complement strand
TTCCGAGAATAATGACCTCGTAAAAGAGAATCGCAAATATATTATGAAAATTACGGGTGATGATAAGGAAGGAAAAGCAGAATTAGACGGTTTTATTGATCCAGAAAATCCATACCCAACAATTGTTACCACAAGCAAATTAATGACAACTGGCGTAGATGCCCAAACATGTAAGTTAATAGTTTTAGATTCAAACATTAATTCAATGACTGAATTTAAACAGATTATTGGACGTGGAACTCGTGTAAATGAGCCATATGGTAAAACTCATTTCACTATTCTTGATTTTAGAAATGTAACAAAATTATTTGCTGACCCTGATTTTGATGGAGACCCAATACAAATAAAAGAGATTAAACAAGGCGAAGAACTTGAAGTAGAAGAAGCTGATATTAGCGCTGAAATGGTAACCGAAAAAGAACCACCTACAGAGAAAAATCCGGACATAATTGAAGGCGGAGAGATAGAAGAGGGCAATAGAGAAAAAGTTTACGTGGATGATGTGCCAGTAAATGTTGCCTATAAGCATACACAATACCTTGATGCGAGCGGAAAATTAATAACAGAATCTCTTAAAGATTATTCTCGCAGACAAATTAGACAAAAGTATGCTTCATTGGATGATTTTTTGCAGAAATGGGATCAAAATAAACGTAAGCATTATATCTTTGAGGAATTATCAAACCAAGGAATAATGCTTTCTGAACTTCAAAAAGATATGGGAGAAGAAGTTGGGAAAGATCTAGATTTATTTGATATTGTAATGCACGTAGCTTTTGATAAGAAAAAATTAATGTCTAGATCTGAACGTGCTAATAGAGTAAGAAAGAATAATTACTTAACAAAATATTCGGGAAAGGCAAGAAAAGTGTTAGATGCTCTACTTGAAAAATATGCAGATGAGGGACTTGAATACATTGAGGATATTAATATTCTTCGTATAGATCCTTTTATTACATTTGGGTCGCCAGTTGAGATTGTGAAAGAGTTTGGCGGAAGAGATAGCTATTTGTTTGCGGTTGAGGAGTTAGAAAAAGCGATTTACGCTTATAATTAAAAATTATGTCTAATTTATCTGGAATAATAAAATCTATACAAAACATCATGCGTAAAGACCATGGTGTAGATGGAGACGCTCAAAGACTTTCGCAGCTCGTTTGGATGCTTTTTCTTAAAATTTTTGATGAAACTGAGGAAGAAAAAGAAATTTTAAATCCAAAATATAAATCACCAATACCAGAAGAATTGCGTTGGAGGAATTGGGCTAAAAATGACGAAGGAATGACAGGCGAAGAGTTGTTGGAATTTATTAATAATAAATTATTTTCTGCATTTAAAAAGTTTGAGTATACCATACAAGAAAATGAGGCTGGGTTTATAGTTAAATCTGTTTTTGAGGACAGTTTTAATTATATGAAAAGTGGAACACTTATTCGCCAGGTAATTAATAAAATAAATGAAATAAATTTTAACCGCAAGGCTGATCGAGATCAATTTGGAACAATTTATGAAGAGTTATTAAGAGGCCTTCAAAGTGCTGGAAATGCTGGTGAATTTTATACTCCGCGCGCCTTAACTGAATTTATCGTTGAAATGGTAGATCCAAAATTGGGTGAAGATGTTTTTGACCAAACAACTCCAAATATGATACAAAGAATAAGCGGGATATTTGAAAGAAATCCTTTGATTTCAATGGGGATTTAGCCTTTTTTAAATTTTAAGAGATTTAGAGAAGGCTGTTTTTTTGTGCCATAAAATAAGAAACTGCAAATGTAAACCAATGAGATTTAATAACAAAATTTTTATAAGCGAGATATAAAAACAATGGTTTATGGAGAAAAAAATATATGTCATACAATATCAATAAACTACTAAATAATATAAATAAATATTAAAAAATATCATCAAATAATATTGAAAAAAATTAGATTTATATGTATAATATTTGTAGTAAATTAGTTGAAAGTATAGAGGTATAATCTTATGAAAAATATAGTAGAAGATAATTATATAAGCATAGAAGAAGCAGCTAATTACATGGGAATCAAGGTTGTTACTTTGAGAACATGGATAAAAAATAAACTTGACCTACCCGCACATAAAATTGGTAAGCAATGGAGATTTAAAAAATCTGAATTGGATGAGTGGGTAAAAAGTGGAAAGAGTGCAGCAAATGATAATAAAAAATAAGATAAGTAGTGTAATAACAGACGCACTAAATGAAACATACACATATTTGGTTTCATTATATGAGGGCGATAATATAGAAATAATAAAACAAAAATTGTTGGCAATAACTGAAATAGATAATTTTAATTTTAATCAAAAAGAAAATAAAAAATATTCATATGAAAATATTCAGGATATTTTATCAACATCAAATGAAAAAGAATCAATAAGAAAAAGTAAGGGGGTATATTATACACCAATAGATGTTGTGAAATTTATTTTGTACAATAGCATAAAATCCGCATATGGTAAATTAGGAGTAAGTGCCTTACACGTAATGGATTTAAATGGTATTCCATATAATTCTTTCTGTACAGAAAAATTAATCCTGGATCCTACGTGTGGAGCGGGTGAGTTTATTCTTACTGCGTTAGAAATTAAGTTCGATTTATTAGATAATCATATTGATAATATAACTGAAGAAATGATAGAAAAAACAGTGGATACTATTTATGGAAATGATATAAATAAAGAATCAACAATAATATCAAAAATCAGATTATTTTTATGCGCAGTTAGACGTTATGGCTTGCAGAAGTGTTTGAAGATTGACAAAATACTAAATCGAAATTTTACTAATAAGGATTTTATATCTAGTACTCCTAATTTTGGAAGGTACCCATTTTCTTAGACACATTGTCCATGGGTCAATTGATATTGCCGA
>CAYXZJ010000033.1:0-3002 GCA_964470085.1 Candidatus Woesearchaeota archaeon | reverse complement strand
CGTTGTGTGCAATTGACCGTCGTGCCTCACAAAAACACAGAAATTGTATAATATCATAAAATATTAATTATGAATAGACTTAATTTTTTTCTTATTATTTTATTAATGCCACATTACATTTGGGGAATAGATTTGAATAAGGGTAAAATCAATGAAAAGAACTTTTATGTATCAGTACCTTTTGAAAATGTTAATAATAAAATTATTATAGCTGTAACTATTGCTAATAATTCTTATAGATTTTTATTTGACACCGGTGCTCCATGTTCTATTTCAAGCAGAATCGCTGACAAAATAGGTTTGAAAGCAGATACAAGTAAAATTTTGTCCGACCAGAGTGGAATTGAAAAATTAGGCTCTATTGCTCACATAAACAATATTGTGATTTCTGGGATTTCTTTTGATAGCATTCCCATTATTATTGAAAATGAAAACAATCCATTCTTTTCGTGTCTTAAAATTGATGGAATAATAGGGAGTAATTTATTACGGAATCTAATAGTCCAATTCTCATATCAGAATCAACAAGTTATTCTAACTGACCAATTTGAAAAGCTTAATATTAATCCGACTAATGTCATACCTTTGATATTAAGTGAATCCACAAGTATTCCATTCTTTTTATTTAAATATTTACCTTCTATGAAAAATCCCAATGAAAAGATGGGGTTTTATACTATGTTTGATAGTGGAAGTGATGGTTTTATATCTATATCAATGAGTAACCTTAAATACTCTGATTCTTTAGGATTAGCCCCAAAAATATTAGCCAAATCGCTCGGAAGTAATACATTGGGGATGCATGGAGCAGCAAATAATTCCACAACTTATTTGCTTGATTTACCCGCTTTTTCAATTATAAATTCGGTTTTCATTAATGGAACAGCTATCTCTACAACAGGAAACTCCTCTGTTATTGGAGCTCAATTGCTAAAATATGGTACAGTTACAATTGATTATATCAACAAACGAATTTGTTTTGAGCCAAATACTACAGAAAAATTACCAATAAATGTGTCAAAAAAGCTATGGGCAATTGACCCAACATTTTATGGAGATACACTTGTTGTAGGGCAAATTTGGGATGATAAACTCCGAAAAGAAATTAAGATTGGCGACAGAATCCTTTCAATAAACAATATTAATACTGAAAAAATAAACCTTTGCGACTGGATATCTGGTAGTTTATTTGAAAATATAGAAAAAGGAACTTTTAAAATAGAGAACCAGGATAAAAAAGTAATCAGTTTTACTTTAGAAAAGAAATATTTCAAGTAATGGTTAAAGGAACAACTGCACACAACACGGCATATAAGTAATGGCGGGGAATATGTGTTGCCAAGTGCATTACTTCTATTGTTGTTTATGCCTCGGTTGATAATAACTCGCTTCGAAAGCCGCCACTACTCATATGCCCACCGTTGGCAGCCATATTAAGGAACGTCATACAAGCATTGGAATCTATTTAATAGAATTTGATAAAGATTGACGAGAGATTTTTTGTTGAATTAAACAGAAGCATTTATTTTTGTACATCTGAAATTTTATACAAAATAATGAAGACCGTATTAAAATTTGTAATTACAGCATAGTTAACCTCAGGAAACCACAGGTTAATGATTTTTTCGGAAATAATTTTCTGAAAGGTTTTTTATTGCTTTAAAACAAACAAGACCAACGCTAAATCATATTGAGAAAATCGCTGGTTTCATTTTTTAATTACAAATTTTTAATCATGAGTTTAAATAACAAAAATCTATCTATTGGCTATATATTGGCTGTTTTAATGTTTCTAACATTGTTGAACAGCGCATATTTTTTCTTAGCAAAAGCTAAGTTTGGATTTATGGAATGGTTAGCTTTTAATGCTTGTTCTGTTTCCATTATTGTATATTTAGTTTGCTTTATTTGCTTTCGAATTACAAAAATGGATTTCTTTATAGCTATTGCATTAGTGCCTCTATATTACTATGGTACAATGGGATTATTCCTAATCTCATGGAATGCAGCCAATATGTTTTCACAGATTACCCATATAATCATTACTCTTAATGTAATTTGGATATTATTTGTGTTGTTGAAAGAATTCAAATTTGAATCTCTTGGCAAAGGATTACTTATTGGAGTGCTTTTATTTGTGCCTTTGTTTGCGATAATCCAAAGTTATTCGCAATTACACATGGCAGAGTTTATGCAATTACTTCAAAAAGTATATTAATCAACAACATCAATTCTCCTCTCGTTTTGAGGGGAGAATTGCAAATAAAATTTCGTACAACCAAAAAAGAAATAAAACAATGTTTGATATAAGAAAAATTCAGGAGCAAGTAATCTTTGGTGTTGTAAAAGCTGAAAGTAATGAAACAATTGCTCAAAATGTAGTAAACGGAGAATTTGAAGACAATCCAACTTGGGTTAAAAATACCATGAAAAGATTGGAAGATAATTTCGACCAACGAACAGTGAAAAAAATCAGGATGAAATGTCAATGTGGTTACGCCATGGACGAAAAACTCGCTCTTGTAAAAGAACTGATGGCAACATCGAAGAATTTGGAAGAATTTGCAAATAATGAAAAAGCAAGAAATGCTGGTCTTTCATATGATGAGCATATTCTTTATTTGCAGTTTCCATTTTGCCCTTGCCCTATGCTAGCCGAAGTTGATAAGTTAGATAGTAAAACATGGTGTCAATGCACAACAGGATACAGCAAAGTGCTTTTTGAGAAAGCTTTTGGTTGTGAAGTCGATGTTGAGCTTTTAAAAAGTATAAAAATGGGTGATAATATTTGTTTAATGAAAATAATGCCGTTAGGGAAAATTAGTTTTGATTAATAAATACGGCTGCCAACAAGCGGTATAAAACATTGGGGATTAAGTGGTTATTCGAGCGTTCTACCTCGCATCAACTTTTGTAACGTTGGATACGGTCGCAGCCCGTACTCCCCAACGTTTCATAGTGCGCCGAGACGCAGAACATCGGCAAATGAATTGTTCTGCATG
>CAYXZJ010000032.1:0-3183 GCA_964470085.1 Candidatus Woesearchaeota archaeon | reverse complement strand
TGAATCAATGGATTATGAAATAAATATAGAGGGTGAAAAATTTTATGCTGGTGGTATAAAAGAAAAGTGGGAAGAAAGACATAATGGTAAACATAAAAAAATTGATTGGGTATGGAGATGGTCAAAACCTCTTTTTCAATGGGGATTAGAAAATGATTTTGTAGTAATAAAAAATGGAAAACGAAAACGAATATATACAAAAACTTATACTAATTGTTCAATAGAAAAAGATGATAATGGAAATTATTGCATTGTAAAAACGGAAAATTCAAAGGCATACGATAGTTTATTTTTTATTGAAAATTCTTTTTCTAATGATAATGGTAAAAAAGAATTAGATCGTATTAATATCAAAACGAAATTTGATTATCCTAAACCAACAAAATTAGTTATGGAGTGCATTAATATGGTTTTTTTACAATCATCACCAATTATTTTAGATTTTTTTGCTGGTAGTGGAACCACAGGACATGCTGTTATGAAATTAAATGCTAAAGATGATGGAAATAGAAAATTTATTTTATGTACGAATAATGAAAACAATATCTGTAGAAATATAACTTATGAAAGGATAAAAAGGGTTATTGAAAAAGAAAATTACAAAGCAAGTCTAAAATATATGAAAGTTGATTTTGTTCCAATTGAAGAAAAACTTTATTATGAATATGCCGATGATTTATTGAAATACATTAAGGAACTTGTTGAACTTGAAAATGCAATTAATTTTGAAAATAATAAAGAAATAACAATAATATTGAACGATGAAGATTTTGACAAATTCACCAATAACATATCTAGTGAATGCAAAATAATTTATTTGGGTCATGATGTTTTACCTGATGCAGATCAAATATCCCTATTTAATCAAAAAGATATCAAAGTAAATGTAATACCAGATTATTACTATAAGGAGTTCATATAATGGTAATAGTTTTAAAAGATTTTCAAAAAGAAGCCATAAATAAACTTCTACAATATATGGACGAACCAACAGTAAACAATATTATATTAAAAAGTCCAACGGGAAGTGGAAAAACAATTATTTTA
Source organism: Candidatus Woesearchaeota archaeon (assembly GCA_964470085.1). Lineage (GTDB taxonomy): Archaea > Nanobdellota > Nanobdellia > Pacearchaeales > GW2011-AR1 > JAGVXH01. The sequence goes on along the minus strand of CAYXZJ010000032.1, from coordinate 2,136 downwards.
ATTAATTTTATGAATGAGTATTTAAAATCTCATCCAAAAACAGTTTTTATTTGGCTAACACCAGGGAAAGGCGGATTAGCAGAACAAAGTAAAGAAAAAATGGATAGATATATCCATAATTCTCAAACTAAATTACTTTCAGATATAATGACTAGCGGATTTGAAGATGGAGATTCCTGTTTTATTAATTGGGAGAAATTAACCAAAAAGGGCAATAATGCTCTAAAAGATAGTGAACGGACAAATTTCATGGAATGGATTGAAAAAGCAAAAAATTCAGAATTAAATTTCAAAATTATTATTGATGAAAGTCATTCAAATTTTACAGAAAAATCAGAAGTAGTTATCAATCTTTTCCATACAGCTATGATAATTCGTTGCTCAGCAACTCCTATAATTGATAGAATGTCGGAAAAAATAGAGATTAAAGAACATGAAGTAGTTTCTGAAGGTTTAATAAAAAAAATGATAATGTTAAATGAAAATTTCCCTCAAAAAATAGAATTTAAAGAAGGTGGAAAAGGTGAAATAGAATATTTACTAGAAAAGGCTATAGAAAAACAAACAATATTGTATAATACGTTTAAGAAAAAGTCAGTAGATATAATGCCATTAATTATTGTTCAGATAAGGAATAATTCAAAAGAGTTGTTAGAAAAAATAGAAAATGTATTAAATGAACATGGAATAAACTATGAAAATAGAGAATTGGCATTATGGATATCCGATAGTCATAGAAATATAGAAAATATATCTAACAATAATTCAAAACAAAAAGTAGTCATTATAAGACAAGCTGTTGCGACAGGTTGGGACTGCCCAAGAGCTCATATTCTAGTAAAGATAAGAGATAATATGGATGATGTTTTTCAAGTTCAAACAATTGGACGTATAAGACGTATGCCAGAAGCAAAACATTACAATGATTCAGAATTGGATAATTGTTATATTTACACATTTGATAAGAAATTTATAAAAGATGCAGAAAAAGAATTTTTCTTGACAAGTGCTAAAAAGTTGTTCTTAAAAGAAGAATTTAAAGAAATAGAATTAAAAAAAGAACAAAGACCAGAAATAGAAACGTCAAGAGATCCTAGAAAATCATTAAATTGTATTGCTAAGTATATGAAAGATAAATACGATTTAACCACAAATAAAAACACAAACAAACAGAAATTAGAAAGAGATTTAATTTTTACAGATAAGATAATAGATAACATATATAGTGGTGGAGTAAGAAAAATAAACGATTTAGATATAAAAAATTTAAATAAAATAAGAACTGAAACAACGCTAAATACACATGTACAAGGATATATGTTTCATGGATGTGTAAGTTCAATAGGCAGAGAAATAGAATTAGAGTATAGATACATTATAACAATCATAAAACAATTATTTTGTGAAAGTCCAATATGTAATGATAAAATTTTATCATTAAGTGTAAAAGAATTATACGCATTTATAATAAATAATGAAAATTTAATTAGACATTTATTTAGAGAAGCAATGTCTGCCGATTTAGTTCAAAAACAACTAAAATTTGGAAAAGTTGTCGAAAAGAAATTTACAATACCAAAAGAGTTAATTTTCACATATGACAGAGATAATAAAATACAAACAGAAAGTAAAAAAAACGTTTATGATGGTTACTTAATGTCAGCCATTCCAAGATCAAATCCAGAAAGAAAATTCGAAAAATTTTGTGAAGAAAATGATCAAATCAATTGGTTTTATAAAAATGGAGATCATGGAAATGATTTCTTTTCAATAGTTTATGAAGACAATTCAAACAAACAACAATTATTTTATCCAGATTATATATTATCCATAAATAAGAAGTATTGGATAATAGAAATTAAGGGTGGATTTACTAGTAGTGGAGAAAGTAAAGATATAGATGTATTTTCCAAAATGAAGTTTGATGCATTATATAAATATTCTCAAAAAAATAAGATTAATATGGGTTTTGTAAGACATGACGAAAAAAGTGAAGAACTTTTTATCTGTGTAAAAGATTATACAGATGATATTATATCTGAAAATTGGATTTCTATAAAAGATTTCATTAAGTCAAATTAATTCTCCATAATTGTTATTACACTGCAACAATAACCTTTAAAAACCTAAAACAAG
>CAYXZJ010000031.1:0-3548 GCA_964470085.1 Candidatus Woesearchaeota archaeon | reverse complement strand
CTGCAGATCGATTATCTTTTTCTTCTAAAAGTTTTAATATTCCTTCCTCGGTTATTGTTTCTTCAATAAATTTGGTATAAGGTCCTGGGAATCCCTTTAGGGCAGAGATAATTAGTCCACTATCATTTTTTATACATGGCTTATTAAGTTGATTAGCTGCAAACCTAACAGATTCTTTAGCAACATCTTCTATTTTGTCAAATTGCATTTCCGGACAATCTATTTTTTTTCTAGAAAGAATTATTTTTTTTTAATTTCATCTTTTTTCTAGCCAATTCAACTTTAAACTCATTTCCTGTTACAAAGAATATTTCCATTATAAAAACATTATCAACCATTTTTATAAAGTTTTTTATTTAATTTTCTTTACATATTTTTCTCTGATGATATCATAAATATTAAAAAATAAATCCACTGATAATTTGCCGTAAACATATTTTTATAGTCCTTTAATCAATATTTATAATGACAATCTCAAAATGGATTGAAGAAAGCGACAAAATTGATTCTCAGAAAAAAGAAATTATCGCTTACGACGGAAACACATTCGTCACAGCAAATCCCGGGACGGGGAAAACTCAGTTACTAATTTACAAATATCTAAACCTAATAGAAAACGGTTACACAACAGACGATATATTGTGTCTAACTTTTACGGCAAAGGCAAGAAACGACCTAGAAAGAAAACTAATAGAAACAATAACGGTAAACGACCTAAAAATAGACAAATCAAAAATAAAAATATACACATTTCACTCGTTCGCGTTAGACGAATCAGAAGAAAAAAGAATAGTCTCATCAAATTTTCTAAGATACATAATTTACAAATATTTCAAAAAAAATGAAGTATTCAACTACTCAAATGAATATTTACTAGACACAATCGTGCCAAAGATGGAAAATTTATTAAGATATCTAAAAAGTTATAACGTTTTACCAAAAGATATCAAATTAAATGAAGTAAAACTTTTGCTAGAAGAAACAGATTCAATAACAAAAGAACAAATTGACACGTTCGCAGAACATTTTGTTAGAGTTTACAAATATTATGAAGAACAAAAGACTGGTATGGGAATTGATTACTCAGATATGTTATTAAATTTTCTTAATAAAAAGAAAGTCCCAACATTCAAATATGTCTTAGTTGATGAGATGCAAGATGTAAACCAATTAGAAGCTAAAATCGCATTAATGTGTGCCGAAAAATTCGTCTGTGTAGGAGACAAAAAACAAGCAATAATGGGATTTCAGGGAGGTTCAGTTTCAAATTTAGAATTATTTAAAGACTCAAAAAATTTTATTTTAGATAATAATTTCAGAAGTAAACAAGAAATATTAGACTATGCAAAAGCCTCATTCAAATCAATCGACCCAAGTAATATTGAAGAATTAAAAAACTTAAGAAACGCAAATGGCGAACACGGCGAAAAAACAACGGTATACTCAGTCGAAAAAGATTCAAAATACTCATCCGCATGTGAAATTGCAAAAGAATTATCCAAAACAAACAAAACAGTCGCAATAATTGTTAGAACAAATAGCCAAATAGAGAAAGTAACCAAACAATTAATAGCGAAAGGAATTGAATTCTCATCAACATATTTCTCTGCATCAACAACAGCAAAAAATGAAATAATCTCATTTTTGAAAGGTATACTTAGCGATGACCCAATAGACATGAAAAACGCGTTATTCTCACCGTTTTTTCCAATAGATTTACAAGACGCATTTTATTATTCTAAATTATCTAATTATAAACTACTAAAAGAATGTAAAGAACTAGAAAAATTAAGATTAAAAATACAAAATTTAAGAGACATAGAAAAGTTATTTGAGAATTACATTCTTCCAGTGTCCGTAGAATATGGTTCAGGTTATTTGCTCGCCGCAACAAGTATTCAAAGTGCATACATTGAAGCATTAGATTTTCTAAAAGAGATAAATTACAACTCTTTAATAGATTTTATCTCCGCAGCGAATTTTGAAGCCCAATCCGTAGAAGCAAAAAACAAAATAGTTGTAACAACAGTTCACAAAGCTAAAGGAATTGAATACGATTCAGTGGTATACATCCCACAAAAAACCAAAGAAAACGAAAACTTTCAAGATAAAGTTGTTCAAGCAATCTTATTGAGTAAAGGAGTTGATGTAAAAGAAGAATTATTAGAAGAATCATTAAGGATTGATTTTGTCGCATTCACACGACCAATGAAATCTCTTTACATCGTAACAGACAAACCAGATGATTATCTAAACGACACAGCAATAAAAAAAGATTATCAATCAACAGAAGAATCATTCTCGGACTCTTTTGAAAACGTAAAAAGAGCATTCAACTTATTTTTAAACAAAGACTACGAAGAAGCAAAAAAATCTTTAGAGAAAAAAGAAGATTGGATAACAAAATTCATAATATCGCACTTCGAAGACCTAGACCACATTTCCTTTTCTAGATTAAACGGAAAACCTGAAGATTATCTAAGACAAAATATACTAAAATTAGGATTTACAAGTGATTCTTTAGAATTAGGCTCAGAAGTGCATAGTTATGCGGAGTCTTTATTAAAAGGAGAAATTCCAGAAGTAAAAGAAGAATATAAGGTATACTTTGAGAATTTAAAGAAATTAATTGAGGAAATAAAAGAAGAATATCCGAACATAGAAAGTGTAGAAGAATCTTTCACATATACATTAAACGAATTATTCGGAATTGATTCAAGTTTAGGATTTTCAGGTAAACTTGACGCAGTTTTCTCAAACGGTGATAAATATTTGATAGTAGATTGGAAAACATCAAGAAACGAACAACAGGGCGCAGAATATCGACAACAATTGTTATCTTACAAAAAAGCTCTATCAAAAATGAAAGATGTTCCAGAAGAAAAAATAGATGTAGCAATCGGGTACGTCGCCTTAAGACCTTCAATAAATACAGGTATAACAGAAAAGAAATTAGATTCAAAAAAACCAGCAAAAAGTTCAATAGACACACTAATAAAAAGAATCGATAAAATTTTAGAATGGAGAAAGAATCCACAAAAATTCATTGAAGATTTACTTAGTTTAAAAATATCAGACGATAAGCTACTAATTGCAATCTGTGAACAAATAAAAAAAGAAGCAATATAATTTAACGAATTACGATAGTTATTTCAATTAATTTTTTCATTATATTATATGACAAAAAATCTTTCAGAAATGACCCTAGAAGAATTATGGCAACTTTTCCCAATATTCTTAACAAAAAACGATAAAACATGGAAAAAACAATATAAAAATGAAGAAAAATTTCTCCAAAATATTTTACCAAAAACAAAAATCAAACGAATTATTCACATTGGAAGCACGTATTTAACAACAATCTACGCAAAACCAATTATCGATATTCTAGTAGAAACATATAGAAATGCAAATCTAAAAGAAATAAAAAATATACTCGTAAAAAATGGATATATTTGTATGAACGAAGAACAAAAACGATTATCTTTTAATAAAGGTTACACCCCAAAAGGATTCGCAAATGAAGTATACCACTTACATTTAAGATT
>CAYXZJ010000030.1:0-3566 GCA_964470085.1 Candidatus Woesearchaeota archaeon | reverse complement strand
AGACTAAAAATTTCAAATTTAGTGTGAATAAATTTGTGGTTTATTTTAACACAATTGTGAATTCTAAGTTGAATCCGAACACCTCTTAGTAAATTGATAACATTTTAACTCTTTTGTAAATGCTTCTAAAGGGGTTTGGTAGCTAAGACATTTTCTGGGCCTGTTGTTGATTTCTACTATTATCAGTCTCGGTGCAATCTTGATAAGGACTCCTATCATATGAACGAAATAGTTATTTATCAAATTCAATAGTAAAGTTAATTGAACAAAGATGGAACTTTGATGTTTGGAACATTTCCGCCCATATAAATATTTAGCTATATTCCCAGATTAGATGCTTTTCATTAAAAGGATAATGCTACTGTTTACACCCAGTATCCTTATCGATCAGAGAACTATTAATTTCCTTTTCGTAATTCAAAATAAACACTGCATTAGATACTTCCAAAGGCGATAATAAATTTTCACTGTATTCAGAATCAATTTCATACCAAGCTAATTCATGAAAATAACAAGATAAATCTTGGTGAACAAAGGCTCTTCCATGACGAGCATAGATTTCATTTCTGGCTACTTTTAGTTGCCAATCAGTTAAACCAACTAAATCATCTCTAGTAATTTTCCTCGAGTTGGAAAAAGACAAGATATAGTCTTTCTCATCTAGCTTTTGTACTAATTCTGTGTCCCGTGGAGGAGTGGGTTGAATAGAAGGACGATTTAAAGACGAAGTAATTGTTGTAGTATCTTTGGGATCAATCCTAATCTCAATTTTTGTCAAGCCTTGCTCACTATCGACTGTCGAAATATTAATATCAACGTTAAAATCGTTCTGATAAATATGGAAAAAACCTGTCTCGTCCCCAGTTGCTAAACCACTCGGGCCTAAATTCCAATTATTAAGTTTAATTAAATCTTCATAGTATTGATAAACAATTTTTGCTGGATCGTTGGTATAAAAAACCAAATCAAAATCCCAATCGTCTTGTTCACTTAGAGTATTAGGATAAAAAAATGCTTCTTTTAACAAATCTTCTTTTGTCAGAGGTTTTGAAGTAGGCGACTCTGTCTCGCTAACTTCAGCTACAATTTTAGCTTGATCTTGAGTATTCTTGGTAGTTGTGGCATTTCTACTAGCCTGATATTTTAGTCCAATTAAAACAGCCATTGTCAAAATTATTAGTAATCCTACCCCCAATATAATATAAGTCGTTAAGTTATCCTTTGAAGCTTTACTAGATTGTTTTTGAAGTATTTCTTCTGGTTTCTCTTGCTTATCTATTTCAGTTAATTCTGTCTTATTTTTATTTATTTGTTCTTTCATATAATTATTAAAAAATAATTGAAGTTAATATCCAAAAGAAAATCGGTCAAACAAACCATTAACAATTAGTTTTAGCGCTTCTTGGAAAAAGGAAGGGCTTATCAGATAAATTGCAATCAAAGATCCGAGAGCAATAATTATTGAAAGCCATTTGGTGTATCGCCCTCGAGTTCTAAAAATCAAAACAGTTGATAAAATTGTCAGCAACAGAGGCCCAAAAATCTTAATATCTCCCAATGGTAATGTATACCCAGCCACATATTTTTCTTCTGTCTCAAAAAAACTAGCCAAGTCAAAATTAACATTAAAAATAACTAGTAAGATTTCCAAAACCAGAATAATTAAAAGTAAAATTGAACTGAACTTTGTTGAAGCTCCTTCTTGAGTGCGGATGGCTTCATAAATGGTGGCTGGTAGTAAAAAAAACAATATCCATAAAGGACTTTTGGTCGCCAAACTTATTAAGGCTCCAATAATGGCAATAACTGTTACTAACGTACAAACCCAAGCAGGTTTTAATGAATTTAGACTATTAGAATTATTCATAAATTATGCTATTAATTTTCAATTTCTGACCTAAATTCTTTCTTTTTATCTTCAATTTTTTTCCTAATGTCATTTTCTTCAACCTTATTGTCACAATAATCAAGAAAAGAATCAGATTCAAAATCGATTTCTTTATATTTTATTGTTAATTCCTCTATTTTCCCCTCATATTTTCTTTTAAATTCTTGAAATTTAACATTATCTTGTGTCGTAAATTGTTCATTAACTGCTTCCGTATAAAGATCAGATCCTAACGCTATTTCTGTGATAGCCGTTACTTCTATACAGGCTTCATCAATTACCTCGGCATCAGATGGTTTTTCATCTTCTACTGAAATTGTCGGGAAAATATCATTATTTCTTATTTCAACGTTATTCCTTTTTAATAAAACATCACTCCAATAAATCAAAAATAATATTCCCGTAATTATAATTACTCCCACTAAAAGAATAATATTTTTTTTACTCATATATCTATGTTTTCACAAACAGATACAATTATCAAGAAGTATCATAATAAATTGATAAATTTAAGTATCATTTGTTCCAGCTCTTCTCTATTCATATAACCCTCCTTTTCTAAACAACTATTTAAGGGAACAATTAAATGATTAATAAAAGTCATACCTTCGTCGTGGGAAACCTTTGTAATAGTTTTAAATTTTGTTAATGATTGGCAATACGATTTACCACTTGGCATACAATGAAAAAAAGTCAAAAGACTTCCAGAAATCAAATAATTATTAAATTGAATTGCTTGGAGTATTTTGCCGTCTACTGGAAGATTTTCTTTTTTAAAAGCGTCTGGAGGGAATTTAACTCTATCATCATAACCACCTGAAGCTTGAATTTTTGTTGTTGTCCCATCTGAATTTTTAATTTCTATTATTCCGTATTTTCTTTTTTCTTTTTTTAAAATTTTGGGTTTTTGGGGTGGATAGAAATATACAGCCGGATATTGATTAAATTTTCCTATTTCATACTTTACACTCATTTTTTGAGAACTTTGCACCATTTGGTTAGATGCTTCTTCAATCTTTTCTAATAATTTATTTATTTCTTCAGTAGTTTTACCTTGCTTTTTCATCTCCGCCACAATTAAAGGATTTTTAAATGCTTCTCCTATAGTCATGTTGTTTGAAGCGCCTGGGATTGAAGTGTCGGCTAATCCTTTTGAAAATTGAGTCGCCAAATTTTCGAGTGCTTGAGATGCCGATATGTTTTCCTTATAGTCCGCCACAGATATATCTGCCAGGTAATCATATTCTTCTGGAAGAATTTTATTAACTCTATCTCTTAAATCTAGGATATCTTTAATAGTCAATTTAGTTATAAGCCCTGTTTGAATGGCAAAAATCATGGCTTCATAAAAATCAGCTCTTTTGCCTTGTTTTGTAATAACTCCATAGGTTGAGGTGGTTTCGATAATATTCCCCCTCTTTTCATTTTTAAGAATTTTATTAGTTGCTCCCTTTTCATGGTCCATAAAAACTTCTGGGTTTAAATGTCCTAATTCAAAAATTATTTGCTGATTACTTGAGTTTTGACGAAAGACTTTCCACCTCTGAGTATCTATAACACTTTCAATTTTTATGTCTTTTTTAAACATATCCCTTTATTATTCTTATTAAAGTATACAACAATTGTGAATTCTAAGTTGAATCCGAACACCTCTTAGTAAATTGATAACATTTTAACT
>CAYXZJ010000029.1:0-3569 GCA_964470085.1 Candidatus Woesearchaeota archaeon | reverse complement strand
GCATTCCTAATAATTCAGAATAATAATGAATTTTGTCAGATTTCTTCCAACCAAATCTATACTTCAATGCTGATTCAGATTTATATCTAGGTAACCAATAACAACACGAACAATGTCTAAAATCATACAGAGTTAATTACCGTATATATTCCAGCAGACTTCAATATAGTTCAGGCAACAAAACAGTTAGAAAGTCAACAAGGAACCGCAACTAACATAAAATTAAATGCAACAAGAAAGAACGTTATTAACGCACTTGAAAGAGCAGTTAGAAAACTAAAAGAAATCGGTAAAACTCCAGAAAATGGTTTAGCATTATTCAGCGGGAATGTAAGTGAAGTAGAAGGAAAAGAAGATTTACGAGTTTGGGCATTTGAACCCCCAAAAAAACTAAAAGTTAGAATTTATCGATGTGATCAAATATTTATTTTATACCCCTTAGAAGAAATGTTAGTAACAGACGAAGTGTATGGATTGTTAGTAATAGAAAAAAGCGAAGCTACAATTGGACTATTGGATGGGAAAAATATTACGAAATTACAACACATGACATCTGGTATCCCAGGAAAAACAAGAGCAGGTGGACAATCTTCTCAGAGATTCCACAGAATTAGAGAAAGTCTAACAAAAGAATTCTTCAAAAGAGTCGCCGATGCAATGAAAGAACATTTCTTTGAAAATAAAAAATTAAAAGGAATCCTAATTGGAGGTCCAATACCGACAAAAGAAGAATTTTTAGAACAAGGTCAATTAGTAACTCAATTAAAAGATAAAGTAATTGCGGTAAGAGACCTTGGCGGAACAGAGATGTCTGGTTTAATTGATTTGGTAAACTTATGTGAAGATGTTTTATCAGAACAGGAAATTACAAAACAAAAAAGAATTTTAGACGAATTTTTTGAAACGTTAGCAAAAGAACCAGATAAAGTGAGTTATGGTATATCTGAAGTTGAAGATAGATTAAACCGAGGAGCAGTTGAAAAATTAATCATTTCCAAATCGTTAGATAGACAAGAAATAAAACATCTAGAACAAATGGCAGAAGCAACATCTGCAGAAATTCATATAGTTACAAACGAAACACCCGAAGGAATACAATTCGATAATTTAGGTGGATTGGGCGGAATTCTACGATTTATGGTAGTAGATTAATCACAAATAAAAAAGATAAGAATAATTTAAATTTAGGAATATTATTCCAAATAATTGACAACCTTTCCAGTTTTTTTTGCATATTCAATTTCACTTTTAGTACTATCTCCAATATAACCACCAACATTAATAACAAGAATTTCATCACTCATGTCAATTTTTCTTTTATGCATATCATCTAACATTTCTTTTGTTTTAGTTAAAGTTCCATCGTCCATATTCTCCCAGACTTCTGAATCTCCAGAATGACCAAAAAGACCAACAGAAATAACGATATTGCCTTTTAATGTTAAATCCCTTTGTGCTTTCATAAACTCGTCTTTAAACCGAGTAGAACCACACAAAGTAATAATCTTATAATTTTTTATCATATACTTCTAACATTAATTAATATATAAAATTTCACACTCGCGAAAGAATTAAAAATGCGCAAAAAGATATAGTTTTATGGTGGATGTAGTTTAATGGCAGAATTTGCGGTTGTGGTCCGCATGGCCCGAGTTCGATTCTCGGCTTCCACCCTTTTATTATGGTAAAATCAGATTGTGTCAAAGGTTTTAGAGATTTCATCGGAGAAGATGCAGCTAGGCGGGCCAAGATAAAATCAATAATAGAAGAACAATTTAATTTATATGGATTCGAACCAGCCGAAACACCAATTATAGAAACAGAAGAATTCGTAACAGGAAAAAATAACTCAGATGACGCAGTTAGGGACGTCTACAGACTAAAAGACAGAGCCGAACGAAACCTAGCATTAAGATACGAATTTACATTTCAACTTCAAAGATTGGCAAAAAATCAAAAATTACCATACAAAAGATATCAAATAGGTTACAACTTTCGAGATGAACCAATAAAAAAGGGCAGATTAAGACAATTTATCCAGTGCGATTGCGACATAGTGGGTTCGACCATAAAAGACGAAGCCGAAATTTTGTCAATGGCAAAAAAAACACTAGAAAAATTAGGAATAAATCCAATAATTTACGTAAACAGTAGAAGATTATTAAATGAAATAATGGTTTCAGAAAAAATTGAAGAAAGAAACCGAGAACAAGTAATTCGAGAATTAGATAAATTAGATAAATTAACAAAAGCAGAAGTTGCATTTAACCTAAAACCACTAGGCGCAGAAAAATTATTAATATTATTTGATCAAGGCGAAAAATATTTTGAAAAATACAAATATTTCGAAGACATAAAAAACCTAGAAAAATATTGTCAAGAATACGGAGTAAAAATACAATTCAAACCAACACTTGCAAGAGGTTTATCTTACTACAATGGAAATATATTTGAAATATGGAGTAAAGATATTCAAGTTAGTATAGGTGGCGGCGGAAGTTATTTAGTTGATAAAGCACAAGCGTGCGGTTTCTCATTTGGATTAGAACCAATATCATTAATATCAACAATAGAACCTAATAGAATAAAATATTTAATAGTTTCAATTGATCAAGATAAAAAAACAATAGAACTAGCACAAAAATTAAGAGAAAAAAATATATCAACACAAATCTTATTAGATAAAACAATATCAAAAGCAATGGAATATGCCAACAACAAAAAAATAGAAAATGTAATATTTTTAGGAGAAAACGAAATTAAACAAGGTAAATTAAAAGTAAAAAATCTAAAAACAGGAGAAGAATCTTTAGTAAAAGAATCAGAATTGTAAATGGCGATATCAGAAACAGAAAAATTTGAGTTAGAATCTTTAATAGACGAATTAAAAAAATACAGAGGAAGACATACAGAATTAATTACCGTATATATTCCAGCAGATTTCAATATAGTTCAAGTAACAAAACAACTAGAAGATGAAAAGGGAACCGCAACAAACATAAAATCAAATACAACAAGAAAAAATGTTATTAACGCACTTGAAAGAGCGGTTAGAAAACTAAAAGATGTCGGCAAAACCCCAGAAAATGGTTTAGCATTATTTAGTGGAAATGTAAGTGAAGTCGAAGGAAAAGAAGATTTACAGGTTTGGGCATTAGAACCACCCAAAAAACTGAAAGTTAGAATTTATCGATGCGATCAAACATTTGTTTTAGAGCCATTAGAAGAAATGTTAGTAACAGATGAAGTGTATGGATTATTAGTAATAGAAAGAAACGAAGCAACAATTGGAATACTAGATGGAAAACACATAAAAAAATTACAGCACATGACTTCTGGTATACCAGGTAAAACAAGGGCAGGTGGACAATCCTCTCAGAGATTTCACAGAATTAGAGAAAGTCTGACAAAAGAATTCTTCAAAAGAGTAGCCGATGCAATGAAGGAACATTTCTTCGAGAATAAAAAATTGAAAGGAATCCTAATTGGAGGTCCAATACCGACAAAAGAAGAGTTTTTAGAACAAGGTCAATTAGTAACTCAATTAAAAGATAAAGTAATTGCGGTAA
>CAYXZJ010000028.1:0-3632 GCA_964470085.1 Candidatus Woesearchaeota archaeon | reverse complement strand
CCATTTCCTTCTTTTCCTGATGTCCAATTTGGATTTCCATTCATTATTCCGTGATGTTCATTTCCACTCCAATCAGATGTTGTCGTTCCTGTTCCTTCTTCGAACGGCATGTATAAAACCAATCCGTTATCTTGATCATCTTGTTTTACATTTATTGCGTTGGCACTTTTATTTTCAATTAGTGTTAAATTTGATGCAAATGGTTGTGTTCTGTCGGCGGTTATGTTGTAACCTACATTTGAATAGGTTGAATATGTGTCTCCAATAAAACTTCTTACTCTGAAAAAATATAACTTGTTGTCGTTTAAGTTGTCGTTTGTGTATTTTACTACATTTGCGTTTGTCGTATTTATTTCGGAGAACGTTGAATTATCTGTACTTCTTTCTATTGAAAAACCTGATTCTCCGTCAGATGAGTCAACCCAAGATAAGTTTAATGAACCGTTTTTTGAATTTAGTGGTTTATCGTTTACAACTGTTACATTCAAACCATTTGGTGCCATGTTTATTGTTAAATTCCTTGATGTTGAGTTTACATTCCCGGCCAAATCTTGAGAATAAATTGTATAATTATAAAAACCGTTTCCTATATTTTGAAAATTATTTCCATATTGATTTGATTGAGCATTATATATTGATTTTACTTCTGATTCTGATAAGGCTCTATTAAAAATCATAACATCATCAAGAGAACCGTTTAACCAATAATTTCCCCCTCCTAACCTTGCTGCCGCTGTTGTTTGAGGTACATAATTTAAATTCCATGTTCCTGTATTATCTAATACACCGTCTACATATATCTTTGAGTTTGAAGAAGATGAGGTCCCATCAAAAGTTACTGTTATATGATACCACTGTTTTGTATTCCATGTATTTTTTATACTATTTAATGTATAATAAGTTCCTGCATTATTTTTTATTTCCCAATATAATTTATTGGTTCCTTTCTCAAAAGACAAGAAATATGCTCTTTGAGTGTCAACATCTCTTTTACCAATTAATTGGGGATAGTTACTAACCTGTCCTGATGGAATTTGTTCTAGATTTACCCATAAAGATATTGTTTCCGAAATTGTTGGATTAAGAACACTATTGTTTCCGAAATTTATGTAATCATTCCCATCAAAATTATATCCTAATCCCCTTTTTCCACCCGTTACATTTGGACAAGAAGTTCCTGAACATGTTCCGTTATTTGCGTACTTTGAAGAATCAATAAATGTTACTCCGTCTGTTGTTTCTTCTAATTTCCACCATCCTACTAAAGAGTTATTGAAATCTAAAAATGTTGAATGTTCGTCTGATTCATCGGATGATGTTGCATTTACTACAAAATATGATTTTGATAAAACCGTGTTTGTTGTTGGTGTTTGTCCGGAGAAATATATGTTTGGGATCTCTTGATCTATGCTGAATGTTACGGAATCATAACCTACATTATTTACAGAATCGTTACAATAAACTGTCCATGTGTTTGTTCCTTTAACTGTTCCAGAAAAGATATTTGTAAAATTCGTTTCGGCTGTAACTGGTGTTGAATTTGTTAAACCACCGTTTTTTGAATACCAACAAGAAACTGCCGTTGGATCTACGGTATAGTTTAATGTCCCCAGATAAGAATAATACAAAGTACTTGAAACTGGATATTTTATTTCTATGGTTGTTGGAGTTGTATCGGAACCATAGAAAATACCTAAAAAATTTTCAAAACCGCCAGAAGTGCTTATTCCAGATAGTATTCCTAAAGCTAATCTTGAAATAAAATTAGTAGATGTACTTTTTGAACCACCGGAAGAAACTACGGCACCAGACATATTATAATTTGTACTTGATAAATCAGCTAAAACAAATGGCAATACAATTAATAAAATTACGATTGCAGTTAATATTTTCTTATTCTTTTCTGCCATACTTTAGTTAATTTAATTTACAAAGATACAATATAATATTATTGTGGTTGTTGGATACATTCCGCTGCTAACAAGGTTAATGTTCGGTTATTATATTGTAAGGGCACTGTTTTACAGGCAGCAGTTTCACTTATTATAGCAGTTAATGCAGTTTCATATCCTAATTGATATCCAGACTCATAAACCGCTTGTTCACTTGCTTCTTTATTCTTTTTGTAGATATCATATCCAATATAACCAAGAGCACCTAACAACAAAACACCTAAAACAATTGCAACGATAAGAGTAATATTTTTCTTCATTTCTGGAGCCTCCTTTTTCGTTTTTTTCATATAATATTTATTATTTTAATGTTTATAAATCCTTACTCGCTTTTTCGTTTTATCGTTAATGAATTGGTAATGGCTCTCCATTCAATCCGTATAGAACTGCACCTTGTTTATTATTTTCTGGTTTCTTTTTTTCAGTCGCTTTTGGACTAAAACGTATTTTGTCCTTTATTTTTGAAATTGGTATTATTTCTGGCATAATTGATTTTCCATATGCTTTTTTGAAAGCATAACTTATTCTTTCGCCTGACCAACCTTCAATTAATAATTTTTTTCTTATATCTGAATTACTTAATCCTGTCTCTTTTCCACTATTAATAAAAGCAACTAAATTTTGTAATTGTGTTTTGTCACGGAATAATTTGTTCTCGTAATTGGTCGAATACCATTGCTGCATTATTGTGTAAATAAATATAAATCCAAAAATTACTAAAACTATGTATAAAATTAATTTTTTCGTAGACAAACAATCACTCGGGCATGTTAGGAACGTTTCTCCATCTTCGTTACAAATTCCGTCATGGTCACAATAATTTACAATTTTATTTGATAAAAGCAATTCTGAAAAATCTGGAGATACAAACCAACTAATTTTTTCATCTGTTTCTATGTAAAATTTGATATTTGTTTTTTTGTTCGGAGATAATTTTAAAATAGAATAATTGGGATATTTATCTAATGTTTTGAAATCATAATTTTCTTCTCCTAAATGTAAATCTTTTACAGATTTGTTTATAACCAGATACGATGGTTTTATATCTGTTGATTTAATGTTGATATCATAATATCTTAATCCAAAAATAGGTAGTTTTGTCATATCGTATTTAACTGTTCCAGAAGAATAATTTGATATGATATATTTATTATTCCAATTTATTACTTCTTCTTCGTAATCCTTATAATTTTTTACAGATAAATTAAGGTAATCTTTTATTATACTCAAATCGATTTTCTCGGGTGGTACATATTGAAAATTATCTATTACTTCGGTAAAATACACATTTGTTGGAATATTCATGCTATATATTTCTCCTCCATATTTTGTTATTTGTGCTTGAGTTAACTCCGCTTTATTTATTGAACTATTTATATCATCAAATTTTTTTTGAATTGTATCTATTCCTATTTTTGTGTACAAATATGGATCTTGATACCACAAAGGAAATTCGTATAATTTTGATAAAAATTCTTTAAATTCGTCGTATTTTTCTTTAAAACTATTTTTTAGATTCTCTATTGTAGGAGCAACAACTATTATTGTTTGATTGTTTGTATCATTATATTCTCCATCTCTTATTGTTAGAAATATTTTATATTCTCCTGGTTCTGAAAAAGTATATGATAAATTTTGAGTATTCCCTGTTGTTGTTTTTTGGTTATTATGATTTAATAT
>CAYXZJ010000027.1:0-3649 GCA_964470085.1 Candidatus Woesearchaeota archaeon | reverse complement strand
CTTTTATTCGTATCCTTCTGCCTTATTGCAAATCAGGCTTCAAAATTTTATTTTTATTTGTAGCTCTCGCTAACAACTACATAATAGCATCTTATTTTCTTTCGTGTCGGACACGCCATGTCCGTTTTTATAAACAAAAAACCGAGATAGAAGTAAGTACATAACTATTAAAGTTATCACTTAACATCTACCTCGGCTTATATACATAATGATCCGCACGTTTAGGTAAATCAATATTTACTTGTTTTTATTATTGGACTATACTGCCCCGTTAGCCACCATATAACTTTCTAAAAATTTAAATCATATTTAGGAAGTTCTCTTTTATAAAACTGTTCTTGTATTTCTTCTAATGTTGAATATCCTACAATCTTTTCTCCTTCAAATGTTGCAAGAGCTTTTTTACCATTTATAACAGATAATATTCCTTGCGCTTTTTTTAAACCGTGTTGAGTGTACATACGGTCTTTTTTTTCTTTTTTATTTTTCACATTTTGCATCTATTATCCTCCTTCTCTAAAATGGTAATTCTTCTTCATCGTCAGAAATATCATCTTTCATAAATGCATCAATAGCATACATAACATCATTATTAACTTGAGGATGTTTCATTCGCTCTTGTACTGTTGAATATAGCATTTCAAGTAATTGTGCTATCTGGTTTTCATCTTGTGTCGTTGCTAATACTTGTGTTTTACCTTGAGGTATGTACATCACAGCTTCTTTTACAAATGCAAAATTATCTGTCATACTATGCACACTTTTTTCTAGGTTCATTAAATAAAGTGTCGACCCATTCTTTAATCTTAAATTAAAGCAGTCCCCAGTAATACAAGTAGCAGGTCCAAAAGTCTTTGAAGAATATACAACACGTGTTACTTCTTCTGGATATTCACAATCTGACTGTTCATAGAATGTTTCTTCACTAAATAATGGATGTTGAACATAACCATTCATATCTTGTTCCAACCTGTCTAACTCAAATTTTGTTTCTGTATTCCAATTAAACTTATCTATTAAAGTATCTGACTTTAGTTTGTCAAAGAAATTTACTAGATATTGTTCTGTTGGTGTAAGTCCTGTGATATCAACTGATACAAGAGTATCAATACTCACATTAAGTAATTTAGCAGCAGTAACAATGAACTCCATACTTGGTTCAGAGGTATTTCCTTCTTTTTCAAGTCTAGACATATATCCCAAACGAATTCCAGCTTCTTTTTCAATTTGACCTATTTTAACATCTGGCTTTTGGCGAAGAAGTTCCCTAATATTTGAAAAGCAAACAGCTTTATTAAAGTTCTTTAGAACATTCATTATAGCTTCCAAGTCAGAATAAACTTCATTTAATTCTTTTTGATATAATTCTAAATTACTACATTTTTTACGAATTTCTTCTGTTGTTCCATATTTTTCAATAAACTTTTTTTTCGTATTTTGTGCATTACAGCTTTCAATTTTTTCAATCATTGTTAATTCATCATTATGTTCTGACGAAACTGTTTGTAATTCTAATTCCACTTCTTCTAATTTTTCTCTAATTTCATCTTTTGAAGGTGTAGCAGTCTTTGATACATGAATAAACCCTCTAATTGCATTTAAATCCATATTAATCTCTCCTTTTGTTCTTTATTGCAATTATTATATAACTTTTATTTATGTTTGTCAATATTTGCAAGTTAATTATTGCTATTTATTATAATTTGCAAAGTGATACAAAAAAAGACCTAAAAATTTAAACTTTAAGTCTTTAATTTTAACGGATATGCTATGTCCATTTTTTATTCAATTTTTTATACTTTTTTTAAATCTATACCCATATTATTTAAAAATTCTTGTATTTTCCATATGGGTTCAGGGTATTTTACATTCAGTGCTTCTCTTATCCATTGATGTTCTATTTTGGTAGCACTCAATTTACATCCCAAAACATCTAAAAATCTGTCACTTAGCATGGGCGGTAAATTAAGGCCAAAACATATTAATGCCGCTGTTCCCAATTTGGGAGTAGTTTGCCCATTTACATTTCTACTTATAGTTTTTGGATCAATATCAATTTCTGCTCCCAATGTAGTATAATCCATATCTCTCCATTTAAGTAATAATTTGATACACTGTTCTGGGTCACCAGTCATTTGTTTTTGTATTTCTATGTATTCTTCCATCTGTTTTTTTCGTAATTCTATTTGTTTTGATTGTGGAGAATTTTCATACCCATTATGATAAGTAACTTCAAATGTGACATCAGTATTTTCACGATTAAGGTAGCATATAGTAAAATATTCATTTTCTATCTTGCTTGTGATTTTTAAATCAAAAGCAAGACAACATTCATTCATGTGAGCTCTTGCATAATCAGTTAATGCTAAACTTCCATCATCATTTTTCCCAACATAAAGAGGAGAATTAAATACATAGTGATTTTCAATAAATAAATAATCTCCATTTTGTGTTTTTTGACGCAATTCCATATTAGCAGCTCTCTGTATTGCTGCATCAACTGCACTGATAGTAAAAGTTTGATTTATTTTTATTGAATCTTTTTTAAAACTATGTGCTTTCACGTATTGTCCATCTATGTAATTAAAAGTTCCTATTGCATTACTAAATCCTAGTTCTACTAATCTAATTTTAGCTGATTGACGAGAAACTACAAAGTCTGTAGCAAGTTGGTCAATAACTCTCTCCATAACATCTATTTCATGAGATGCGTTTAATTCTCTCATAAATTTTGCTATATATTCTTTTGCTTTAATTGAAAATGGTGTTTTCGGCATTTGTATTCTTGGAGCTAATTGGTTAGCTTGTCTTTCCATAAATTCAGTAGATTGCCTTGATATTTGTGTTTCAATACCTCCGACCACTTGGCAACTAATACAAGATAAAGATTCGTTATATAATTGTTCTAATTTAAATGCTTTTCTATGCTTTTCCCAATGGACACACTCATGCACAATAGTATTATTTACAGAACCAAGATTACGAAACAAATGTATATTAGGGTCTACTACTATAGTTTTTCCTGGTATTTTTGTTTCAACCTCTGTATTAGTATTTTTATCATACACTTTCGCAATTGTATCCTCAAAATATATCTGTCCAAATACTGAAGAGTCTTTTTTTATAGTTTTAGGAATTATATTTAGTCCCATACGTAACGCAAGAGAAGATGGATCTAGCCACTCTGGACATATTCCACTTTGGGGCACTTTTAATACCTCAGGATAATATTTCTTTAAAAATTCTTCAGCAACATTTTCTAATTTGTCACTTGATATATACGGAACCAGTGAATCATCAAGGGCATCTTTTACTCGATTTTTTCCGTTGTATTCCGATACTTCTAATATTTCAAAATCATCAAGATGGTTATCTAGGTTACCACTACAATGAACCATTATCCATTTTATCGTTTCATCATAATTATCATAATGATGATCTCCATCATTAATAATAACATTGATAGAAACAGCAGCGTCAAATTCTATGTCCATGTTTTGTTTGTCTTCCACCCAAATGTGTTCAACTTTAACATTTTGAATTTCATAATCACCTATTTTATGAATATGGTTATAATTAATATTTAATGTTGAAGAATTATTCTCAAGATAATCTTCTGCCACTTTCCAAAAATCATTATCAAATCTTT
>CAYXZJ010000026.1:0-3852 GCA_964470085.1 Candidatus Woesearchaeota archaeon | reverse complement strand
ACCCCAATCTTTTAAATTATAACATTATATATTTTTCTTAACAACATTTTTTTATTTACTAATTTAATAACAAAAAAAAACACGGTTTTATAATTTTTTCTTTGACAATACTACAAAAAATGTTATAATATTTTAGGCTGGCTCCATAGCCAAGTGGCTAAGGCAAGGGTCTGCAACACCCTGATCGTTGGTTCAAATCCGACTGGAGCCTCCAGCAAAAAATGAAAGGTTTAATACAATTTTACACTAGTCAAGATAAAGTAGACATGTATCAAACCTTCAATACTCCCAGTTCAATCTTAAATTGAACTGGGGGTTTATATTTTAAAGCATAAGAAGGTCGTTCATTATTATAAAAATGCACATAATTTTTTATTGTCTTAAAAACATCTTTAGATTCTCCAAGTTTAAAATCTAGAAATAATTCTTCCTTTATCCAACCATTTAATGATTCATTAATAGGATTATCTGTAGGTGTTCCAGCCCGACTCATTGAACGCTTAATGTTATAATATTTAATAAGCTCGTTGTAGCTTAAAGAAGAGTAGACTGAACCTTGATCTGTATGCAAAACTGTTGGTTCTGTTGATCCTTCTTTTTTTATTATTTTTAATACATCTTTTAAACCATCAAAGTAAGGGGTAGTATCTCCTCTTCGACTGGCTACTTTATAACTTAAAATCTCTTTTGTAAAGGCATCAAAATATAATGTTAGTTCATAGTACTTTCCCTTTACATAGAATGTTGTCATGTCAGACACAACAACTTCCAACGGTCGAGATAAGTATTTCCAGTTTGAATAGATCAAATTCTTATATTTTATTCTTTCTTCGCCTGGTTTAACGTATTTATAATGTTTGCCCAATGATATGATCCCTGCATATTTACAACATAAATGTACATGATTAAAACTCCAGGATACATTGTAATGGCTATTTGCGTAAGCTCTAATCCATCTATAGCCATGGGATGGATGTTTATCATGGATTTCTTTAATTATTGCTATATCGTGTTTAATTTTTTCCATACGTTTTGATAAAAAATCTTTTCGTGATAACGACTTATAATAACTGGATCTATTTACATTCATAATACTGCATAACAATTTAACTGGGTATTGATTACTTAGTCCTTCAATGATTTGAAATTCCTGTTGTTTATAGAAATGAATTCCTTTTTGGCACCAACTCCTTTCGTAAGATAACCTTTTTTTAACCTCTCATTCTCTATCCTTAATTTTAAATTTTCTTTTTCTAATTCTTCAATTGTTGTTTTTGGTTTGAAAGAACCTTTTGGTCTTCCCTTGTTAAGGCCACGATGTTTACCTATTTGTGACACAAGACCATCTTCACCTTTTAACCTAAACGCTCTTAACCACATTACTAGGGAAGTCGCTGATATATTATGCTTATTAGCACATTGTCTAATACTTATATTACTATCCATATAATCCTGAATAATTTTCAATTTTTCTTCATCTGTATACAGATGAAATTTTTTCTTACTCTTCATATCATTTACTCCTCCAAATAAAAAATAACAAAAAAGCAGGCTGTGTCAAACCTTAAAATATACCCTGTAATATGGACACTTATAAAAAAAGTGACTAAACCATATTGCAGGGTTTTTATTATAATGTATAATAAAACAAGGAGAAGTTTATTATGGGAAAAAATTATTTTACTAAAGAACAATTAGAAACACTAAAGTCTAATCCTTACGTTAAAAACGTAAGTGAAAAAGGAATTACATACACGGAACAATATAAACAAATATTTTTAAATGAATATAAAAGCAATCCGTTTCCTGCTTTAATTTTTGAGAAGTATGGATTGCCTATTTCAATTCTTGGTCAGAAAAGAATTTCTAATTGCTCCAATAGATGGAGAACACAAGAATTAAGAGATGAAGGTATCAAAGATACTAGACAATTTAGTTCTGGTAGACCAACTACACGCGACTTAACAACTGAAGAACAAATTAAACGACTTAAAGATCAAAACGAATATCTTAAACAACAAGTGGAATTCCTATCCCAACTGAGAAGGCTGGAAAGGGAGGTGAAACAGAAACAAGAATCCCAGCACAAGAAAAATACAAAATAATTCATAAAATGGCATCCAAAAGGAAGTCGAGATTAAATATTCAGTACATGTGTGATTATGCAAAAGTATCAAGATCTGGTTATTATCACTTTTTAAAGTACTCAAAGAAAGAATCGAAAAAAGAACAAAATGATTCTAAAGATTTTAAATTAATTCTTGATGCTTATAATTTCAAACGACGCCACAAAGGTGCTAGATTAATCAAAATGACACTTCAAAAACAATTTGGATTAATTATGAATCTAAAGAAAATAAGACGATTAATGGCTAAATTTGGGCTTGTATGCCCAATTAGAAAAGCAAACCCTTATAGAAGAATGGCTAAAGCATTACAAACAAACAATGTCTTTAAAAACACCTTAGATCGTAAATTTAAAGAAGGGAATCCTGGAGAAAAGTTCTTAACCGATATTACATATTTGTTTTATGGTAAGACAAAAGATAAAGCTTATTTATCAACTATCAAAGATAGTGTTACAAATGAAATCGTTGCACATAAGCTTTCAAAATCTTTAGATATTAAATTTGTACTTGATACTGTTGATATGTTAGTTAATAGTACTAGTATCAAAATTTCTAAAGATGCCTTTATTCATTCTGATCAAGGCTGTCATTATACTTCAATCGCTTTTCAAAAAGCATTGAGAGATCTAGGAATAGGACAATCTATGTCACGAAGAGGAAACTGTTGGGATAACGCTCCCCAAGAATCTTTCTTTGGACACATGAAGGATGAAATGTATTTAAACGATTGTTTATGTTATGAAGATGTTTATAATGAGATTGAAGATTATATTGATTATTACAATAATCATAGATATCAATGGAATCTAAATAGGATGTCACCAAGTGAATACAGAAATTATTTAATACATAATGTCGCTGCATAAAAAAACTAGCTACTCATTTAGTAACTAGTTAATCTATAAATTTCAAAAACTCTCATATACTAAGGGGGACACATTCCCCCTTACCCCCTTTTTTTATATTTGTCTTTTATTTAGGGTACACTGCGCTTTGTTTTGTCACTATTCTTTCTTTTCTTCATACCAATGAATGAAGTCTTTTAAATGATCAATCGATACAAAATCACATCCATGTTGCATATAGTATACTCTTTTAATTTCATCTTCTGTAATTTCAGACTCGGGCTTTTTATTCATTTCCTTGATTGACATTTGAACTACAAGATTAAATAACCATTTGTTGAAACCTTTTTGCTTTTCCCTATCGATACCTCCTGGTAGATAGAATAGAGGTATTTCATCTATCTTATTTTGTTTTTTTACCATTTCTTGATATTCTTCATTATATCCTGATAACCCAATGGCTCCTATTGCTTTGATTTTATATTTATTTCGAACTTTGTTTAGCCCTGAAATCATCCCTGCAAAAAGCCAGCCCAAATAAATAATTTCCGCTTTCGGTTTTATTACATTTTTTATTTCTGATAAAGCCACAACTTTTAATCCTGTAGCTTCCGCTAACATCATTGCATATCTTTCAGTAAATCCTGTGTTAGATTTATATACAATTGCTGCAATCATTCGCTTTTCCTCCTGCTATTATTTTTTTTAAATACTCATTCACTTGTTTTTGGTTTTTAAAAAAGATTGCTTTTTTGAAAGGAATGTTATTTTTGTATTACTTCTTTCCATTATTATCCCCTTATTAATCTAATCATCAGGTATGTTTTTTTAGATAGTATAGTCCGGGAGATGTTCACGTTCATAAAATGATGCAATAC
>CAYXZJ010000025.1:0-3858 GCA_964470085.1 Candidatus Woesearchaeota archaeon | reverse complement strand
CATTTGGAGGTGTTGGATCTACTGCTAAAGCATGTGAACTCAATGATAGAGTATGTACTAGCATTGAATTATCAAAAGTATGGCATGAATGGTCAATAAAAAGATTAGAGACCGAAGTAGGAAAAGAAAGTAGTAAAAAACATAATTTTATTAATGGTAATTCATGCGAAGAACTTTTGAAGATTGAAACAGAATCAATGGATTTTATGGTTACAAGTCCACCCTACTGGGGAATTTTAAATAAACAGGATCAAAAAGTTAAAAAAAATAGAGTAGCAAAAAATCTTGAAACAAAATATTCAGAAAGTGAAAATGATCTTGGAAATGTTGAAAACTATGATGAATTTCTAAATATATTAGTAAATAAAATATTTCTTCAGTGTGCAAGAATTATTAAATATGGAAAATATATGGCAATAGTTGTATCTGATTTTAGAGATAAATCTGATTATATTAGCTTTCATAGTGATTTAATTCATTTACTTAATAAAGCTAATATACCTGATGGAGGAATATTAAAACTACAAGGTACAAAGATCCTTTTACAGAATCATAAAAGTTTATTGCCGTATGGATACCCTTTTGCATATGTTGAAAACATACATCATCAGTATGTATTAATTTTTAAAAAAGAGAAGCAAGGAAAGAAGGGACAATAATGGAATACAATAAAGTAATAAAAGGGGATAGTGATATCGTTCTCAAACAGTTATTAGAAAATAAAATTAAATTTGATTTGATTTGTACAGATCCACCATATAATTTGAATAAAGATTTTGGAAATGATAGTGATAAATTAGAATTAGATGAATTTTTGAAAATCACAAAGCAAAGGATATCTATATGTAAAAAATTATTAGAGCCAACAGGAAGTGTTATATGGTTTGGCATTCATCATTATATAGG
The DNA here is from genome assembly GCA_964470085.1 of Candidatus Woesearchaeota archaeon. Taxonomy (GTDB): domain Archaea; phylum Nanobdellota; class Nanobdellia; order Pacearchaeales; family GW2011-AR1; genus JAGVXH01. The sequence continues at coordinate 2,952 of CAYXZJ010000025.1, read as the reverse complement.
TTTTATTCAATCTATAATGTATAACGAAGGGTTATATTACAGGCGAATGAATATATGGCATTATGAGAATGGATTTTCTAGAACTTCAAAAGCACCATTAACACAATACGAACCTTTTCTTTGGTTTTCAAAATCTAAAAATAAATGGACATATAATGTTGATGATGTACGTGTTCCTTATAAGAGTACAGAAAGATTAAAAAATCCTATATATTATAAAGATAAAAATGGTGAGAAAAAAGTTTGGCAACCTAATCCCAATGGTGCTATGCGTGGGGATGTATGGAATTTTCCAACTTTAGCTGGAAAAGTTTATGAAAAAGAAAAAACTTCACATCCTACTCAAAAACCAGAGGCATTAATAACAGAAATCATCAAAGCTTATTGTCCTAAAAATGCCGATGGAAAATTTGAAGGAACTATTCTTGACCCGTTTCATGGTTCAGGAACATTGGGAGTATGCTGTGAAAAACTAAATCGTCAAGGACACAAAATTAAGTGGGTTGGTATCGAACTAGAGCAACGATGGTGTGATATTGCAGAAGAACGATTAAAAAAAATATAAAAGACTTGAAATAATATAAAGACAAAATCTCGGCTAATTTATGCTGAGTGTGTTTGTTGTACAGAGGCAAGGAAGTAAGCAATCCTATTAGTAGGATTGCCTGTCTCTCGTACAAGAAAAAGGAGGTTAATATGATTAGATTTCGCAATCCTATATCTGATATGGGTATTCTAATTGACAATTTTAAAAAGATGTATATTGAATTTTCAAATATGGATTATTTCGATTTGGATAATATTGCAGAATTTTTTGCGAGAGAACAACTGGCTAGTTCATCTGGTTATATAGGAGATGAAGCATTAAAAAGGTCATATCAAATAAAAGATGACTCTCGTAAATCAATGAAGATGCAAGCAAAGAGTTATGCAGAATTATTTAGATTTTTAGGCTGGATTACATCTGGAGAAAAAGCGTTATATTTTAACTTTACCTATCTTGGAGTACACGTTGCTTTATCTGGAGATGGTGCAAAGGCATTATTTGAACAGTGTTTATTAGGAATAGAGTATCCAAATCATGTTTTAGATGTAAAGTTTACTGATGAAAATAAGCCTTTTGTAAATATGCTTGTTTTTGCAAAAGCTTTAGATGGAAAAATACATAGGGACGAAATTTTACTTGGTCCTATGAATTTAGCAAATGGATATGATAGTAAAGAAATTAATGATAAAATTGAATATTTAAAAGGAATAAGAGCTTCAAAGAATATTAATATATTAGAAAATGAAATACAAAAGTTGGCAGATACAAATTGTATGCAGACAAATTCAGTGAGAAATCTTACAAGATTTGTTATTTCTGCTCTTGAATTTACAGGATGGTTTGAAAAAAAGAATATGAAACTTTATGGAAAGTCTGCACCTTTTTTGATTTTGACTAGCAAAGGTTATGATACTGTTGCATCTATTGAAAAATCTTATAATTTTAGAGGAGAAAATATAGATTTAAAAAAAGAAAACTCTAAGTTTTTAACAGATATAGCACTTTTGTGTATGTTTAGGCGAGCAAACTTTGAGGTTAAAAAAGATTTATCAAATTATGAAGAAATATTAGAGAAAATAAAAAGCGAAATGGGCAAGGAAGATTTTTTATTTTCTCCATATCAGTTTTTCTCTGGACAAGAATTAAAGATAGTACTTCCTCAATATATTATGGATATTGGAACAGAGCATCGTGATTTTGAAACCATTTCTAACATAGATATTCATTCATTTAAAACTGAGGCTATTGTAGAATCTAAAAAATCAAGCCTTACGAAGAATGAACAAACAAGCCGAATGTTAGCAAAAAGGTTAAATGATTCAAATGGAAATACGGAAAATGCTATAAAAAAATTTGTAAATGATATTTCTACAATGAAACAAACAGATTTTTATCCACTTATTGCAGATTTATTAGGATTTATATTTAACAGATATGCATTTGCTCCATCAGCAGGGAATAATAATATGAGATATGATGTAATGATTCCAGATGATAAGTATTCTATACCAGTTGAAGTAAAATCCCCTACAGAGGAGGAAATGTTATCTGTTAAAGCAATTCGTCAAGCCTTAGAAAATAAAGTTCTATTATTGGCAAGAAAACCATATCCTACAATTTTTGATATTAGTTCAATAGCGTGTGGTTACAAAGTGCCTAATGATAGATCAGATGTTTATAAGTTGATTAAAGAAATATATGAAACATATAAAATTAATATTTCCATACTTGATGTGGAAACATTAATTAAGTCGGCATTTTATTGTGCTAGAACAAATTCATATTACGATGTTGCTGAATTTATTGGTAAAAGGGGTGTGATTAAATTTGAAAATTTATAGAAGTAAAAATGGTGATTCTAAGGAAAAATCTATATCAAAAATAGAAGAACTCATAGTGAACGATTTATCTATAAAGGAAAAAATGGATAATTTGCGAAATTCAATTCAAGTTGTAAAACTTTCTCCTAATGGGGAAAATGAATTGATTCGTATATTGTTAGAGGGCTTTGGAGCTAAGATTTATTTTCCAAGAAAAGGCGACAATAGTGAAAGGTTTGATGCAGAGATTGATTTTGGGGCTTACAAATCAGTCGTAGAAATAGAAATACCCTCAACAGAAATATTAGATGCACCTAGGAATTTATTGGATGATTATGCAGTTCAAAAGTGCAGAAAACAGGAAAATGATAAGCAGGTTGTACCATTGGTAATATGTTGGGATTTACCAAATAAAAGAACTGATTATTGGAATGTTATAACTGATGTTACTTCTATTCTTGGCATAAAAATAAAAACAATTAGCATATTGGCACTGGCACTACATTACTGGACTAAAACACCTTTGAATTTACAAAATGATGATTACTATCTTGAGTACTCTCATTGTTCAATGAGTAATATTGA
>CAYXZJ010000024.1:0-3922 GCA_964470085.1 Candidatus Woesearchaeota archaeon | reverse complement strand
GATGATAGATATTTTATATCTACATTCATCATTTTCATATATAACATAACATCACCCTTATTTTGTATTAAATGAATTAATTCATCAAATGCCATAGAATTGGTTGTGCTGATCGTTTCATTTGCCAAGAAGTTTTTATTGTGATCATCTATTATGTCTAATATATCGTTTTGAAGATCTAAAAATTCGTAAATCAGTGTATATATTTTTTCATCTTCTATTGGTTCTTTCCATATGTTGTGTTCTTCTGCATATCTTTTGAACTCGTCTTTGTTAAGATTAAATCTGTTTTTTGTTCGTTGGTCGATAAATTCTTTTTTTACGTATTTATCTAATATTTGTTTAGCTGTATTTAAATTGAATATGGATATTAATAGTCTTTCGAATTGTTCTGCTTTATTGATGTCTAGAGATCTATATTCCGTACATTCTGTTTTCCCATTTGAAAATATTGCTTCACAATCTGTTCATTTCTCTCTTATGTTGCTAAATCTATTTATTCTTTTTACATCTTCCCCTAAATTTATTCATCCAAGATTCGAAACATTGAGAATATTCTGTATAAAATTTGCGTTTTTATCAAAGCTGATACCATATTTTCATCATAGTGTTATGTGCACTGTTCTTCACCCTTTTTTATAATCTTCATTTTTGAAGTTAAGATCCATAAAATCTAGGTCTTCCAGAAGTTTCAATTCTAATAGTATTAAGTATGGGTTTTCTGCTGGCTTTGTGGCTATTTCATGTACGGCATCGTTTCATCTACTTATGCCACTATAGGCAGATAGCGTTTCAATATCTTTCTTGTAGTCTCCTTGTGTCGTTTTATTATATCACTCTGCTATGCTATTGGTTACTTCATATTCAACTCCTATTGATGTTTCTATAGGGAGTTTATCATATTGATCGATTATCTTTTTATATTTTTCAAATTTTTCAAATACACTCAGTAATATCTTTTTGATATCAACACTCTCTATTCTTGTCGTTTCCTTGTCTTTTCGAATTGAAAAGCTAGAATTTATTTCTCTCGTAATCATGAGAGTAAGTATCGTTCTTCATTTATCGGATATCTTATGCTTTTCTATAAAGTTTTTGAATCATTCTCATATATTTACTTCCTTATCTACTATTTCATCCAAGATTTCGTATTTTCATTGTTTTAACAACACACTAAATACTTCTCACAACTGCAAAATTGAGTTTCTTGGTTTTTCGGGAGAGATGTTAGTAAATATATATTCATAGAACCTCTTTAAATTTTCTTCATTTTCTGCACCTTCTAAGATACCCAATCATATTATGGTTCAAAATTTTCTAAATGTTTCCATGGTTTCTGGCTCCAAATATTTTTCTCTCTCGGGATTTTCTAGAAACCATGCTTTTGTTCGTGGTGTTGTTTTTCATATTCTAAAATTATTATCTTGTTTAAAGGTGAATAATTGAGATTTCTCATCCATATGCTCCTAAAAGTTTTCTCTATTTATGTTGTTGTTCTCTACATCTATACTGTTTTTCACTGCCTCTGTAAAATATCCATAATAAAATCATTTTTTCTGCTCTTTGATGTTTTTTACGAACTCTTCTACGTTTTCTGTGCTATTTCCATATTTTTTATACAAATTTTCCATATTTTTGAGATAATCTACTTGTTTCTCTATACTTATCTCATTTTTTTTGTCGTCAAATAAATTTAATACTATTCTTAAGTAATTTCGTTTGTAGTTTTGTAATATATAATCTAATTTTTTTAGATTTGTTATGTTTTCTTCGGTATTGTTACTGGAACATCTTGTTTCTATAATTATTTGCAAATTGTTCGTGTTTGCATTACATATAACTTTTTCTAATCTTATTAGGTTTGTTGTATTCTCTTCTGTATTATTGCCTGAACATATCGTGTTTATAATTATTTGCAAATTATTTGTGTTTGTGCTACATATAATGTTTTCTAGTTTTTTAAGGTTTTTCGTAATGTTTTTTTTGCTTCTTTTTATCTTATTTAAAATAATGTATAAATTCTCTTTGTTGTTATCCAACAATATCTTTCACAACCTTAATATTTCAGAATTATTATCGACTCCATATGTCTTTATGATGTCCATAGTTTCGTTTAGTTTTTTGCTATCCCCGCCACAAATAATTTCTCTAAGAGATGAAATAATAGAAAATTTCTCTTCCAATGATATATCTGCTGGTAGATAATTATATATCTCAGAAAATCTCTCTTTTTCCATATCATTAAGTATTGATCTTCTCGGATTAGCTTCTTCTAATGTTTTTATGTATTTTACCCTTTCTTTTGTATTTACTCATTGTAAATATGTAGATACAACAAATGTCATATTTTCTTTTATTTTTTCTGGAGTGGCATTGGACATGCCGTTTATTATTGTTTTTAATTCATTTAGATATTCTATTTTTTTCTCCCCTGATATATTTTTCAATAGTCATTGGTCAAATACTTTTACCAAACCAAACATATTCCATTGGTAGCTACTATCCGATAAAAATCCGAATATTTTATCAAACACTTCTTTGTCTTTTATATCTATTTTGCTAACCAAATAACTAAATATATCCATATTATATGGGTGTTTTCATACAAAGTAATGACTCTTTTCTTTCAGAAAATTATCAAATTCTTCTCAAAGACCACTATTACTTATTTTTTTGTATGTTTTATCAAATTGTTCAATATCTTTTATATTTATCTTTTTGTCGTAGTCTAGATAGATACCTCATAGTCTTATAAAATCCATTAGTTCGTTTTCGGAGAATGCTTTTTTAATTTTCTTTAAACGTATATTTAGATATTTCTCTCCATCTTTTACTGTCGAATATAATCTACCCATTGCGAGTATTTCATTTAATTTTTTGAATATTTCTTGTTTGCTTTTATATGTATATCCCCTTACTAATGATAAAAACATTTTAAATATATCTATATTTCATGTCTCCATAAAAGTATATCTTTTATCATTATTGGTAATTGTCATTGTACTTGATGAATATGAATAATCACCTCTTTGACATAATGCTATTCAATATTTCAAAAATAGTATTTTTTCTTCTGGTGTAATCTTCGTTTTATTCAACAATTTTATAATCTCTTTTAATTTTTTTATATCTTCCTCATCTCATTTTTCTATTATTGGTGTGATATTTGGCCAATACAATGATATATTTTTGTCTTCTTTTGTTTTACTGATGATGTCATAAAGGGCGTCGAACAATTCTATGTCTATAGAAATAAATTTTTTTTCATTTATGTATCGATGCTCGGTGTTGAATACGATTAAATTCTTTAAGTATTCCATTCTTTTCTCTTTTGTAAATTGCATTTTTTCACATTCTTGGAGCAATACATCTATTTTTGATATATCTTCTCAGGTAAGTCTTTCAATATTCATATTATATAAACCTTCGTATAATATTTTGTTTACATCGCTATCTTTTCGTTTACTTATCATATTACAGAACATCTTAAATGTTTTTACATCTTCTTCGGGTTTTTCTATCTTTCATGATCGATTATCCATTTTTACAATCCTTCTTAGAAAATATTTTCTTTCTTCTCAAGATAAATTATTTTCTTCAAAATCATGGAAAATTCTTTTGATATCATCTTTCTGTTCGTATCATGCTTCTGTTGCTCTTTGTATACCAACATTGCTCTCAAATAACTTTTGTATATCCTCTATTTTAGTATCTTTTGGAAGTAATGTTAAGAAAAGTTTAAGTATTTCAATGTCTGATCATTTTTCTATAATTTTAGATAATTCAACTCCAGTTGTTTTACAAGCAACAGAAGTGTCTGAAAACCCAGAAAACAACACTTATCAAATATTTAATGGCTCTAATAATATTTCTGTTACAACGAGAGTTTTGTGGGGAACGCAAAAATTAATTAAATTAGTTG
>CAYXZJ010000023.1:0-6284 GCA_964470085.1 Candidatus Woesearchaeota archaeon | reverse complement strand
GTATTATTTTTGCACATTCAAAATCAATAAACTCTCCAGCAGTAACACAAAAAAAATGTAACTGACGGAGCTTTGCTTTTAGAATAGGATGTAATTCAGGGAAATAGTAACTCTGAGATAATGAGTCCTTTGTCATAAATAAAAACAAAACAACGATTAAACATTTAAACGGCTATACAATTTATAACTTAAAATTACTGAGCATATTCATAACAAAGAATTGCTGTTTTTTTGTTATGAGTTTGGAAGGCACTCTGGTTGTTGTTGAAAAATGAATATATTCTATAATATAAGATATGAAAGTTTTAATTTTAGCTGGAGGTTTAGGTTCTCGTCTTTCTGAAGAGACAACACTTAAACCAAAACCTATGGTAGAAATAGGAGGTAAACCAATTTTATGGCATATTATGAAAATATACTCACATTATGGATTTAATGAGTTTATTATTCTTTGTGGATATAAAGGATATATGATAAAAGAGTATTTTGCTAACTATTACAGTCATATGTCTGATATGACAATTGATATGGCAAACAATACTATAATGCACCATAAAAATCATTCAGAACCTTGGAAAGTTACTTTGATTGATACTGGATTGGATACAATGACAGGCAGTCGAATAAAAAAAGTAAGGGAGTATGTTGGTAAAGAAACATTTATGCTTACTTACGGAGATGGAGTAAGCGATGTAGATATTTCAGAATTAGTAAAATATCATCAATCTAATGGTAAGGTTATAACCATGACTTCAGTTCAACCTGATGGGAGATATGGTTCACTCATTGTTAATGAAGAAAAGAAAGTATTAGCCTTTCAAGAAAAACCAAAAGGCGATGGAGCATGGATAAACGCAGGTTTCTTTGTTTGTCAACCTGAGCTATTTGATTATATTCCTGATGGAGATAAAGTGATTTTTGAACGAGAACCACTAGAGAGCTTAGCAAGTGCTGGAGAACTTTTTGCATACCAACATGAAGGATTTTGGAAACCTATGGATACACAAAGAGACAAATTTCAACTTGAAGACTTAATAGAAAAAGGGAAAGCACCTTGGATAAAATGGTAATTTATAATCATGATAGAACTATTTGATAACATATTTAAAGATAGAAAGATTTTAATTACAGGTCATACAGGTTTTAAAGGTTCATGGCTGTGTTTGCTTCTAAATCAATTAGGTGCAGATATATATGGATACGCATTAGAACCACCCACACAACCAAGCCTTTTTGAAGAAGCAAAAATAGAAGAACTAATAACATCTTATATAGGAGATATTCGTGATTATGACTATCTACAAAAAGTTTTGCATGATGTTAATCCAGAAATAGTTTTCCATATGGCTGCTCAACCATTAGTAAGAGATTCTTATAATATTCCTGTTGAAACATATTCAATCAACGTTATGGGAACAGTTCATCTTTTGGAAGCTTGTCGCAACACTCCCTCAGTAAAAGCAATTGTAAATGTAACAACTGATAAATGTTACGAAAATAAAGAATGGAATTGGGGATATCGTGAAAATGAACCAATGGGTGGTTATGACCCATATTCAAACAGTAAAGGTTGCTCAGAATTAGTAACATTATCATATAGAAATTCTTTTTTTAATCATAAAGATTACAATACACATGGAGTAGCTTTAGCATCAGCACGTGCAGGTAATGTGATTGGAGGAGGAGATTGGGCTAACGATAGATTAATTCCTGATTTTATTAGGTCAATTTCAAAGGGAGAAAAACTGAAGATAAGAAGTCCTTATGCAATTCGTCCTTGGCAACATGTATTGGAACCACTAAGTGGATATCTTAAACTTGCAACAAAATTATATACTGAAGGTGTTGAATTTGCACAAGGTTGGAATTTTGGACCAGATGATAATGATGCACAAAATGTTGAATGGATTACTAAATCAATATGTGATTTATGGGGAGAAGGAGCATCTTATGAAATAGATTCTAATCCACAACCACATGAAGCTAATTACCTTAAACTTGATTGTTCCAAAGCAAAAGCAGAGTTAGGATGGTTTCCAAAATGGAATATATACCAAACACTTAACTCAATAGTTAAATGGAATAAAGCGTATCAAAGAGGTGAAAATATGAGAGATATTACAGTTAATCAAATAAATGAGTACTACCTATAAATTAATTATTATCATAATAATCTTAATTAAACTATGTCAGATCATAAACAACTTCGCAAGGAAATATTAGATAAAACAAAAGAATACTATAAGGCTAGATTTGCTCAATTACAATTTGAAAAAGGTAAAACAAAAGTAAATTATGCTGGAAGAGTGTTTGACGAAAAAGAAATAATAAATGCAGTAGATTCATCACTTGATTTTTGGTTGACTGAAGGACGCTATTCTGAGGAGTTTGCTGAAAAAATTGCTGACTTTCTTGGAATTGAAAATGTGTTATTAACCAATTCTGGTTCTTCGGCCAATCTATTAGCGTTTTATGCACTTACTTCTGAGAAATTAGGAGATAAACGTCTTCAACCTGGAGATGAAGTAATTTCTGTTGCTGCTGGTTTCCCAGCCACAGTAACCCCAATTATACAATATGGTCTTGTGCCAGTATTTGTGGATGTTGATATTAATACCTATAATATTAATATTGAACAAGCCGAAAAAGCCATTACAGATAAAACTCGTTGCATTTTTATTGCACATACACTTGGAAATCCGTTTAACATTGATAAGATAATGGATTTAGCTAATAAATATAATCTTTGGGTAATTGAAGATAACTGCGATGCTTTTGGAAGTAAATATAAGGGTAAATATACCGGAACATTTGGGCATTTATCAACTATATCTTTTTATCCTGCACATCACATTACTACTGGTGAAGGAGGAGCTATATGTACTAATGACCCTCAATTAGCTAAATTAGTAAGAGCATTTCGTGATTGGGGAAGAGATTGTTATTGCATGGGAGGAGAAAATAATACCTGTGGAAAAAGATTTACACAACAATTTGGAAATCTCCCATTGGGATATGATCATAAATACGTGTATTCTGAAATAGGTTATAATCTTAAAATGACCGATATACAAGCAGCAATTGGTTCTGCTCAGATGGATAAACTACCAGAATTTTGTGAAAAACGAAAAGCCAATTTCAAAAAACACTATGAAATCTTTTCTAAGTATCCGCAATATTTTAGCTTACCCTCTGCAACTGAAGATTCAGATCCAGCTTGGTTTGCATTTATTGTTACCGTAAAAGAAAATTCTCCTTTTACTCGAGATGAAATCACACAATATCTTAACAGTAAGTTAATAGAAACAAGAAACCTCTTTGCTGGTAATATAACCAAACAACCAGCTTTTGTAAATAAAAAATGGAGAATTGCAGACAACTTGGAAATTACTGACCAAATAATGAACAACACGTTTTTTCTTGGAACTTATCCAGGACTTAAGGATGAAATGTTTAAATATGAAGATGAGATATTATCATCTTTTATTTCCAATTTAAGTAAAAAATAATGGCAAATGTAAGAAAATATAAAGCCACAATTGTTGCAATTGAAAATAAAATTGATGGGGTTTATACTCTAACTTTTGATTCTGAAAAAGAGTTTAAATATTCTCCTGGACAATTTCTTCATATAGCAATTGATACTGAATACGATGGCTCCGGTCAATGGCCAGAGTCAAGATGTTTTAGTTTACAATCATCGCCCAATGAAAAAAATGCAAAAATAACATATGCGGTTAAAGGTGAGTTTACGAGACAAATGGAGAAACAGCTTAATATTGGTACAGAGGTTTGGCTTAAACTACCTTATGGAGAATTGTTCGAACATAAGCATGATAAATCCAAGACTGTTTTCATAGCTGGAGGAACAGGAGTAACACCTTTTTTGTCATTATTCACAGATCAATCATTTTTAGTTTATGAAAATCCTAAAATATATTTGGGTTTTCGTTCTAAAGAATACAATATTTATCAGAGTGCTCTGAATAAAATGATGGAAATTCGTGAAAATTTGTCCACAATGCTACAAATAAGATATGAAAATGAAGTTGGGATAATAGATATAAATGAAATATTTGAGCAAAATGGAACAGATGCAAATTATTTTATTTCAGGACCACCAATAATGATAAAGCTCTTTAGACAAAAACTAATAGAAAAAGGAGTTTTAGATATTAATATATATACAGACGATTGGGAATAAGATATGAATATATTAATTACAGGAGCAACTGGTTTTTTAGGTTCAAATATTGCAAAATCTTTAATCGATAGTGATAATGAAATTATAGCAACCTGTAGAGATACTTCAACGTTTGAAAAAATTGAGGATTATAAAGGTAAAATAAATTGGATTAAATCAGAAAGTGACAATATAATTAATACCATTCGCGAATCAAAAACTGATATTTTGATTCATACAGCATGGTCAGGAATAGATGCAGAAAGTAGAAATAACTGGGATTTACAACTAAAAAACTTCTTTTATTCTAAGAAATTGATAGAAGATTCAATATATGCAGGCATTAAAAAAATTATTGTTTTAGGATCACAAGCAGAATATGGGATAAAAGGATTTAAAGTAACAGAAGATACAATGCCGGAGCCCGCAGATGCATATGGAGCAGTGAAGCTTATGCTACTAAATTTTTTAAAGCAATTATGCGAAAAAGAAAAAATAGAATGGTATTGGATTAGAGTATTTTCAGTCTTTGGAGGAAACGAGAATCCCTCATGGCTTATTCCAAGTGTTATATCTCATTTGCAAAATAGAGAAAAAATGCTTCTAACAGAGGGAGAGCAAGAATATAATTATCTATACATAGAAGATTTTTTATCTAAAATCAAACGAATTGTTGAGGAGACTCGAAATTTGTCAGGGATTTACAATATTTGTAATGAAAACACAATACAGCTAAAAAAATTATTAACTACCTTATCAAATATTATGGGAGTTTCAGAACATTTATTAGAATTTGGAGCATTACCATATAGAGAAGGACAGAATATGATTATATCAGGTAGCTGTAAAAAATTTAGAGAAACATTTCATTTTGATAAACCCGATTTGGAATTAAAAAATGCACTACAAAAAACGATAGAAATATATACAAATAGATGAAAGTAGCTACATATATTGCAAAGTTTTTGAAATCAAAACAAATAGATACAGTTTTTGAATTACAAGGAGGAATGATAACTAGGATAATAGATGAGTTACATAATCAGGGTGGAATCAAAATTGTCTCTGTTCATCACGAACAAGCAGCTGCAATGGCAGCAGATGCTTATGCTCGTGTAAAAAATATACCAGGAGTTGCCTTGGCAACAAGTGGTCCTGGAGCAACTAATTTAATTACAGGAATAGGTAATTGTTTTTTTGATTCTGTACCAGCAATATTTATCACAGGTCAAGTAAACTTAAACGAGCAAAAGGCTGATAGACCAATTAGACAATTAGGTTTTCAAGAAACAGATATTGTATCTATAATTAAACCAATAACTAAAGCAGCATACTCAGTAAAAAGAGCAGCAGATATACCCAATATTTTTGAACAAGCCTACAACATTTCATTACAAGGAAGACCAGGCCCGGTGCTTATTGATATTCCAATGGATATTCAAAATGGTGAATGTGACGAAAGTATTGAATTCATTGATTCAAATATTGAATATTCTGATAATAAGGAAATAGAAGATTTTATAAGCAAGCTTCAACAAGAATTAAAGAACTCAAAAAAACCACTTCTCTTATTAGGAAGGGGAGTAAGAGTAGCAAATCTTGTTTCAGAAATAAGGCATTTTATTGAAAAATTAAATATACCAGTTGTAATGTCATTAAACGGAATTGATTCAATTCCATATGATAATAAAAATAGAATAGGTTTCATTGGCTCTTACGGAAATAGATGGGCAAATTATGCTTTAGGGGTTTCAGATTTATTATTAGTTCTTGGCAGCAGACTCGATTTAAGACAAACAGGAGCAGATATACCTACATTCACAAAAGGTAAGAAGATATTCCATGTTGATATAGACAAGGGGGAATTAAATAATCGAATAGAATCATTTGCTGTTTTAAATTCAGACTTAAAAATATTTTTACAACAAATATCCAAAAATAAGTTTGAACCTTTGTCAAATCCAGAATGGATAGAAGAAATAAACCAGCAAAAAAACAAGAAGAATGATATAATGGAACTTAATTCAATAAAAGGAATTAATCCAAATATATTCATACACAAATTGTCCTCAAAATCCAAATTAGCAAAAGCCTTTACCAC
>CAYXZJ010000022.1:0-6585 GCA_964470085.1 Candidatus Woesearchaeota archaeon | reverse complement strand
CCGCGGTCACCGGATCCAGAGTCCGATATCCTTGACCACTAGACTACGGGACTATTCTAATATATATTATGTTTATTTGATTAAAAGGTTTTCTAATTAAATTTATAATGAGTGTTGTTCTTTATTTTTTATGAAAATTCAAGCTATTTTAATGGGGGATAAGGTTTTCTCTAATTCTAGGGAAGCTTTTAATCTGTTTTCTGAAAAAAGATTTGGTGAAAGAAATGGAGAAAAAATTTATTATTCTTTAGAGGAAGCATATTTTTTAATTAAGACAAAAAGAATGGATTTGAGTTTCAAAAATGTAAATATTTCTGATGAGGAAGTTGTTGCTCGTTTTTCTAAAATTGATAAAAAATTTATTATTAATTTCTTCGTTTATTCTGATTTAACAAAGAAAGGGTATATTGTTAAGTCTGGACTAAAATTTGGAGCTGTTTTTAGAATTTATGATAAGGGGAAATCTTTAGATGATATACATTCTAAATGGATTTGTTTTCCTACCGAATCTAAAAATAAGAATACTTGGCAAGATTTTGCTTCTAAAAATAGGGTGGCTAATTCTACTAAGAAAAAATTATTAATTGCTGTTGTTGATGAAGAGAACGATATTAGTTATTACGAGTCTTCTTGGTTAAAAATTAATTAATCGTAATCTGTCATTGCAGATGGATTTTTTAATACATTTGATTTTCTTTTTGCTGCTATTACATCGTCAATTCTTAATATCATATTTGCAACTTCGGTTGCTGATGCGATTGCTTGTGTTTTGACTTTTAATGGTTCTAATATTCCTGATTTGTATGTATTTTCAACTTTTGATGTAAATAGATTTAAGCCATAATCTTTTTGACCTGCGTCGTGCGCTACTCTTAATTCTGTTAATACATCTATTGTATCTAGGCCTGCGTTTTCTGCAAGTGTTGTTGGTATAAATTCTAGTGCTTTTGAAAATTGTTCGACTGCTAGTTGTTCTCGACCTGTTAATTTTTGAGCATATTGTTTTAATTGTAGAGCAATTTCCATTTCTATTGCGCCACCACCTGCTACGACTTTTGAATTTTTTAATAATGATAATACATCGCCTAATGCGTCTTCAATTGCTCTTTGCACTTCATCCATTACATGTTCGCTTCCGCCTCTAATAAGAATTGTTAGTGTTTTTGGATTTGGACAACCTGTTATATAGGTTAACCTGTCATCGAACTTTTTTATTTCTTCAACTTTTTGGGCCGTTCCTAAATCTTCTGGTGTTATTTCAGATAATTTAGAAATTGTTTTTGCTCCTGTTGCTTTCGCTATTGCTTGCATGTCTGACTTTGGTATTCTTCTTAATGCAAAAATTCCTGCTCTTGCTAAATAAAATTGAACAACATCGTCAATTCCTCTTTGACAGAAAATTACGTTTGCTCCAACTGATTTGATTTTATCAACTTTATTTCTTAACACTGCGTCTTCATGGGAAATAAAACTCTGTAATTGTTCTGGAGATGCAACCGAAATTTTTGCCTCTGTTTCTGGTGAACGTATTTCCAAAGACTCTTCTAATAATGCTATTTTTGCGTTTTCTATTTTTTGAGGCATTTCTTGTGATGCTCGTTCGTAGTTTAATACAATTCCTGGAACTAATTCGGTTTGTTCTAAGGATTCTCCGTTTTGTTTTTCAATTCTTACATCTTTTATATCAAATTCTGAATCTTTTGATATTATTTTTACAGCTTCTACTATTATATTAGATAACTTTTCTCTTAAATATTCAGCCCCTTTTCCTGTCATTGCGGTTTCGGCTACTTTTACTAATTCACTTTCATCATTTATTTCATGAACTAAATCATTCAATATTTCTTGAGATTTTTTCTCGGCTAACATATAACCCTTTGTTATTATTGTTGGATGGATTTTTTGATCCAATAATGTTTCTGCATTTTCTAATAATTTTCCTGCTAACATAACAACTGTTGTTGTTCCGTCTCCTACTTCCTTTTCTTGGGTTTTTGCAACATCAACTAGCATTTTTGCAGCTGGATGTTCTATATCCATTTCGTTTAGAATTGTTACTCCGTCATTTGTAATTGTAATATTTCCTGCTCTATCTACTAACATTTTATCCATTCCTTTAGGGCCTAATGTTGTTTTTATCGTCTCTGCGATTATTTTTGCTGCTAGAATATTATTTTTTTGAGCGGTTTTGCCAACTATTCTGTCATTATCTTGTGTTACTACATCTTCTGCCATATGATTAAATATTGAATTGTTTTTTTAAGAATTGTTGTTATATAGTTTCTAGTAAAATTTATAAAGAAATTTTATAATCTATAATTTATGATCATAAGAAAGATATTTGAGGGTGATTTTGATTCTGAGGTTCATAGTGATTTCGTTAAATTTTCTCGTGGTGAATTCAAAAATAAATATTTGATTGACGCCAAAAAACAAGCTAGTAAGTGGACAATAAAAGCTGGTTCTGAATTCGCAAATTTTTTGGTTAAGTCTTGTTTGAATTATTCGGAAAATAGTATAAAGGCAACTGGTATTATTGCAACAACTTCTGATTTGAAAGGAGATATTAGTTTTGATATTTCTAAGGTTAGTCAGTTTCAAGGTGTAAAAAAATATGTTATAAATTGTGAGATAAAAACAAAGGAATTAATTGAATTAATGAATAAATTTCCACGAGCGTTTTATGCTTTGAGTTTTAGTGGAACTGATTTTGATTTGAAAATAAAGGCAAAGGCGCCAAAAAGTGGTAAACATGGAAAAGAAGATGAAGAAATTAAAGCTGATTTTTGTACAATAAAGACTAATGATAAGAAAATTTTGGATGAATTTTTCTTTGATTGTGGTTTAGATTGGAAAGAAATTAAAATTAGTCATACTATTAAGATAAATAATATTGTTTATCCAAAAGATATGGATAAAATGAGTCCAATTCAGGTTAGGGAAAATTCAAAAAGAGAAGGTGTTCTTGTTAGATATATTACTATTGATGGAGTATCAAAAACTTCTGAAGCTAAATTTTTAGCTTAATAATTAACTTGTTTTTCTTTTGCACAAGATGCACAAATAAGAGCGGTATCTTTTAGAGACATATAGTACCTATTTCCTTCTTCTAAAATATCATTAAATTTTTCCCAACCTTCTTCAATTGTTAATTTTCCACTAACAACTTCGGCTGCTACACTTTCAGAATCTTCTAGTATTTGGGATTTTTTCTTGAACATGTTATAATGATAAATATTTGGTTTTGCCGATTTTGATATTACTTTGCCACACAAATAACAATTTGGTTGAGTTTTCTTTAATTCTTCTTCTCGGTTTTTCCAGTTTACTTGAAAATCTGCATCGTTAATTAAATCTCTGTAATTTCCTATTTTTTTGAATCGAAAAAATTCTAAAGATATTTCACCTTTGGTTGTTTCGGTAATTTCTGCTATTTTTGTTTTGAATTTCCAAACGTAATATTTTGTTTCGCCTTTATATGTTTTGAATGGAATTCCAAATCTAAATCCTTTTCCTAGAACGATATTTCCTACTTGAGTTGGTGTTCGTTTTTTTGATACTTTTTTTTCTTGTTTTTTTTGTATTTTTTTTTCTTGTTTTGCTTTTTGATATTCTTCCCAACCTGGTTCTCCTGGTAAAATTGATGGTGTTTTTATTGACATTTTAATTTGAGAGATTTTGGGTTTTTAAGTTTGGCGATTATTCTTTTGACTTAGTTAATTCTTCAGGAATTCTATATTCTTCAAATCTTACTTTTTTATTTTGTATTATTTTTTTGAGATTCATTTCTTGTGGCGATAGTTTTGCTTTGCCCGATTTTACTTCGACAAACACAATTTCTTCAATATTTTTATTATCCATTCCTTTGAATACAATAAAATCTGTTGGTTTTCCTAAAAATTTGCATTCGGTTGGCAAATAATTGAAGTTTGGTAAATATGGTGCGAGGTTCTCTGAAAATTGTCCTCCGATTACTGCTCGTGATTTTGCGATTGCATCTTTTCGTAAGTCTGGTAATTTATCTTCCCAGTATTTGTTGTTCTGAGAAATTCCTTTTTTCTTGCCTAGAATATAAGTTATAATTGAAACTACTAATATTCCTATTAATAATAAGACTGTTATTGTATCCATTTATTTTAGAGTTTGTTCTATGTCCATTAATCGTTTGTGTTTAATTAATCGTTCTCGTCCCATTATTCCGCATTTTATGAATTCTGCTTGAAATCCGACAGCTAAATCTGAGATTAATGTATCCATTGTTTCTCCGGATCTATGTGAAAATATCATTTTGATATTTTTCTTTTTACATATTTCTACTACTTTTTTTACTTCTAGTATTGAACCTATTTGATTTGGTTTTATTATTACGGAATTTATTGATTTTAATGCGATTGCTTGCGTTAATCTTTGCACATTTGTTGTTATTAAATCGTCTCCAACAATTAATGTATTTCTACTTCGTATTAATTCTGGTTTTGTTTCTGGCTGTGTTTTTTCTTCGATTGCTGTTATTGGTTTTGTTTTTTGAGTCGATTCTAAAATTTCTTTGAATCCGAGAAAATCTTCTTCTTGTAATGGATCTTCTAAATAGAATAAATCGTATTTTTGGATTAATCTTGACATATAATCAATTTGTTCACTTCGGTCTCTATCTAAATTTTTATTTTTGTAGTCGTAGAATTTTCCGTTAAAAAATGTTGATGCAGCGACATCAATTCCTATTCTTAATTTGTACTTTTCTGCAATTTGCATTAATATTAGTAATACTTCTTCATTAGGTTTGTTTGTTCGCCATGCACTTTCATCATTTTTTGCTTTTGTTCTTAATAATGTTCTTGCACTTTCATAAGCTTGGATATTTTTTGTTATTGCTCTTGAAAATTTTTCTTCATTTGGAATTAATAAAAATTCTTGAAAGTCTGGTCGTCGCATTTTTACATGTTGAGAATGTAATCCCCCTCCGATACAATTTCCAACTGGCATTGGCATTACTGGAGTTTTTCCCTTATTTACATCATCAAAAATAAATTCCCAAACTTCTTTTTGTTTTTCTTGTGCTGCAGCTTTTAAGAAAACGCCATGAATAACATATGTTACATTTCCTCCGAGTTTCCCGTAGTTTTTTTCAAATTTATCAATTAAAACTTGAACTTGCATTAAGTCGTCGACTACTCTTATTAGAAAATTTTTGTTGATTAATGTATCGCAGAATTCATTTAATAATAATAGACTTTTTTTGATTCCATCTTTATTGTAACATGAAACTTCGTACTTTCCAGTTGATTTGCCTGATGGTGATGAGCAAATAAATTTTCCTGTGTATGTTGTAAGGGAAATTTGGATTGTTTTTTCACCACGGGAATCTTTTATTATTTTACCCTTTGCCTCTTTTATGAACATATTTGAATATGTTGTTTTATATTAATAAATATAACGATTAGAATTAAACACCTTCACTTGCGCCTTCGCTAACTTTGATTGATTCTGTACTTTCTTTAACTTGTGAATCTTCATTTTCTGCAATTTGTTTCATTCTTTCTTCAATTGCTTGTGCTGCGTCCTTTAATTCTTGGTCTTGTTTTTCTTTTACTTTCTTTTTCTTTCTTGGTTCTTCTAATACTAACTTTTCTCCTACAAATTCTTCTAATTCTGGTAATTTTTTGTCTATTCCTTGAGCTTTCATGTATTCTCTTGCCAATAGGTAAAATATTAATCCTAAAGATTTGTTGGATTTGTTGTTTGCAATTATTACTACATCTATGTCTGATGTGTGGTTATTTGTATCACAAACTCCAACTACTGGAATTCTAACTTTTTTTGCATCGTTTAGTGCGTTTTTATCTAACCATGGGTCACAAATCATTATCATATTTGTTTCAACAAAGTTGCCTAATTCTGTGTTTGTTAAAACTCCGGATGGGTATTTCTTTGTGAATAGTTTTACGCCTGTTAATTCTGAGAACATTTTTGCAGCTCTCCAACCGGCTTCTCTTTTACAAACTAATGTCCATTCATTTGGTTTGTATTTACATATAAAATTTATTGCGTCAGATAATTTTCTGTCTACTATTAATGTGTTTAAGATTGCTAATCCATCTAATCTTCTTCTGTAGATGTAACGTCTCATTGAAGGTGTGATTACTTTTGTTCCTAAATAAGAAGCTGTTTTTATGTAATCTTCAATTGGTGTTAAAGATGTGTTTTCTTTTGGAACTTCGCCGTCTGCTACTTTTATAGCTACATCTTCTAACGAAGGTTTTTTCTCTTCTTCAACCATAGTTGTTTTTGTTTCTTCTTGTATTTTTTTAGCCATTTTATAATTAGTTCAGGAGTAATTGCTACTTTCCGTTAGGATTTTGCACCTGATAATGTAAGTATTTTTACTTTTAAGTTTTTAAATCTTGCGAGACTACTTATTTCTCTTCATCTTTCTCTTACGCTTCTCAGCCTTTAATCTCTTACGTTGCCATTTCCAACGCATTTGATTCTTTTTCTTCCAACGTCTGCTAGATCTTTTCATATTTATACTTCTTGTTTTAGGTTTTTAAAGGTTATTGTTGCAGTGTAATAACAATTATGGAGAAT
>CAYXZJ010000021.1:4598-6953 GCA_964470085.1 Candidatus Woesearchaeota archaeon | reverse complement strand
ATTAAAAAAATTTGGAAGTAACGATAAAGATGCATTGAGAATTATAAAAAATAAATATATTAATAAAATACTTTTTATTACTGCCGATAAAAAAGGATATGAAATGTCTAGAAAAAGAATTGTTGATGATATGGGATTTGAATTGATTTTGTTGGATGAAAATATTGGGCGAGACGATTTTTTTTCTAAATTAGAGGGAAATAATGTATACATTGGCGATGGAATTTATGACGCAGAATTTTTTGATAAATTTTCATTATCTTTTGCGTTAAAAGATTCTACTCCACAAGCAAAAAAGAAAGCAAAATTTGTTTTAGATACCGTTGCTGGGAAAAATGTTTTCTCATTTATGTTAGATTATTTAAATAATGAGAATACAAGTAATTTATTCGAAAATATTCCAAACAATAACCTTTCTTTAAGAGATGACGATTTGGATCGAATGATTGATTCTATTACTGAATTAAAAAATTATAGAGATAGAATTAATGAATTTGGTAGAAATATCGCAGATTGTTATAATGATAATAAAAAAATTGTATTTTGTGGGGTCGGGAAGAATGCTTTATTGTCAGAAAATATTTGTGAGTTTCTTCAGCCGTTTAATATTGTTTCTGTTACGTTGGATCCTCATAGAGCAGTTCATGGTAATTTAGGAATATTAAGAAAAGAAGATATTCTTATTTTATCTACGAAGTCAGGAAATACTGCTGAATTAATTTATATGATGAATTGTTTGAAGAAAAAAATGGATATGGATAACATTTTTTTAATTTGTTCGAACAAAGATGCGGAATTAATAAAATATTTCAAATTTAAAGATATTTTAGTTCTGCCTAAATATAAAGAAATTGCTCGTTTTGCGCATTCTCCACAAACAACTATTTTGAGTTATTTTGTTGTTATGCAAACAATTGTAAACAAAATTATTGAAAAAAAGGATATGACAGAGCATGATTATTTATTGAATCATCAAGCTGGTGAAATAGGAAAAAGTTACTATTAATTTTTCGTAATCTTTTTATAGTTTATTTTATTTCGTTGTTTATGAATAAAAAATATATTTTCATGTTTATGTTCGTTTTTTGTCTTGGTGTTGTTTTAGCGAGTACTGTGTGTAATTCTGGTTGTGATTTCGCAACTATTAGCGAAGCTGTTTTAGTAGCTAAATATGGCGATATAATTACTGTTAAAGCCGGGAATTATAATGAAAATGTGATTATTAATGAAGAAATAAGTTTAATTGCGGAAGAAAATGTTTATTTGACTGCAAATAGTCCAACGATTTTAATTAATTCTGATAATGTATTGGTTAAAGGATTTAACATAAATCCATTAACTCCAGATTATATAGGAATTAAGATAAATGATTCTGAAAATTATTCTATTAGTGGAAATATAATAAATGGTAGTATAGCATATGGACTTGGTGCAGATCCAGTAGAAGAAGTTCCGGAACCAAGTTTTTTAATGGGAAGATCTGTTTCTAATGGAAATGATACAGTAAATTGGTTTTGGATGGTTTTCGTAATTTTGTTAGTTTTTGCAGTATTATTTATTTTGATAAAAAAGAAACAACAAAATAAGTAATTCTAACGCCCTTGATAGGATTTGAACCTACGACCTCTTCCTTAGGAGGGAAGCGCTCTATCCAAACTGAGCTACAAGAGCAGAAATGAGGAGAGGAGGATTCGAACCCCCGTAGGTAAGAACCACTAGATCTTGAGTCTAGCCCGTTTGACCGCTCCGGCATCTCCTCGTATAAACAGGAAGTTAAAATGATTATAAAAAGGTTTGGAGATCGGATGTCGGACGGCGGATGTCAGATGTCAGAAGTCGGACGTCAGATGTCAGATGTCGGATATCAGAAGTCAGACGTCAGAAGTCGGACGTCAGACGTCAGATATCAGACTAATGAACTTTGATATTTTTCCACCTAGAATATCTATTTTGTCTTTTATTTCGTTTAAATTAATATTATTTGTGTAATTTAATTTTTCTGCGATTGTCAACTGACATTCTGTTTCTCTTAAACTTCCTAAGGAAATGTGTAAAAAATTTTTGAAATCATTATTTGTACTTCTTCCTGAGCCTTCTGCTATATTTGATGGAATACTAATACAGGCTCGTCTTATTTGACTTGTAAGTCCAAAAACTTCTTCTCTTGGAAAATTTTTAGTAATTCTATATATTTCTAATGACAAATCAACCGCTAAATTCCAGATGTCCATTTTTTTAAAATTGTGCATATTAATTATAATTACGAGATTTATTTAATTTTTATTGCAATTTGTGGATATGTCAGACGTCAGAAGTCGGATATCAGATGTCAGAAGTCGGAAGTCAGACGTCAGA
>CAYXZJ010000021.1:0-4498 GCA_964470085.1 Candidatus Woesearchaeota archaeon | reverse complement strand
GTCAGACGTCAGAAGTCGGATATCAGATGTCAGAAGTCGGAAGTCAGACGTCAGACGTCAGATATCAGACGCCAGACGTCAGATGTGGGCAAAATAATAAAAAGAGCATTGTATTTTCTAAACTATGAAACCTCAATATCATTTGACTAGCGGTACGATTTTGTCTTTAATTTTATATTTATTTTTTAATGTAAGTTTATTGAATACTTGTTTATTTTATATTGGGACTTGGTTAATTCCAGATTTGGATCATTTTATAACATTTTTTAAAAAAACAAAATCAATTAATCCAAAGAAATTTCTTGAAAATTCTTTTAGAAATAGAAGTAAATGGATAAATTTAGAAAAAAAAGAAAAGGAAAAATATCAATATAAACCAATGTTTTTACACTCAATAGAGTTTATAGTAATTTTAATTTGTTTGTCTTTTTTATTAAATAACTTAACGTATTTGGTTTGGGGTATAATTTTTCATGATATCTTAGATGTAATAGATTTTATTAGAAGGAAAGAAAATGTTTTCGTTAAATTGTCATGTTTTTATACGATTTTTTATAATAAAAAGAGGAACAAATACAAATGCAGGGACGAGA
The DNA here is from genome assembly GCA_964470085.1 of Candidatus Woesearchaeota archaeon. Lineage (GTDB taxonomy): Archaea > Nanobdellota > Nanobdellia > Pacearchaeales > GW2011-AR1 > JAGVXH01. The sequence goes on along the minus strand of CAYXZJ010000021.1, from coordinate 3,905 downwards.
TTTAAAAGAAGCGGGGTTGGATTCTAAAAAAATTCTAAATAGACTAAAGAATAGAGACTTCTCTGGAGAGAACGGTCAGGCAATAAAAAATTCGACTTGGCAACTTTCAACAAATATTATTGCAAAGGTTGGGTCATTAATTTTTACAATTATTTTATCAAGAATGTTGGGTGCAGAAGTTTATGGGTTGTACGGATTAGCTCTTTCGACAATTTTGTTTTTGGGACTTATTTCTGATTTAGGTTTATCAACCACTCTTACTACATTTATTTCTAAAACTATAGATAAAAATCCTAAAAAAGCAAAAGGATATTATTCATATTTAACAAAAATTAAATTTATTTTAGTTGGAATCACATCGTTAATTTTGATTGTTTGTGCAAAATGGGTTGCAACTTCTTATTATAATAAACCAATTTTTTATGCGATTTTAGCCGGAGCAATTTATCTTCCATTATCATCTTTATTTCAGTGGTTTTCGAGTATTTTTGTTTCAACAAATAAATTTAGACATGTTTTTACAAAAGAAGTAATTTTTCAGACTGTAAGATTAACCTTTGTTCCTTTATTTATTGTTTTGGCGTTTAATAAAATCAAAACTGAAATATTTTTGTTCTGGATTTTTGCAATTGTTGGAATTGCTTATTTTATAGGAGCAATATTTATTTTAGTCAAATTAAAGAAAAACAAAATAATTATATCTCAATCGAAGGAAAATTTGACGGGAAAAGAAATTTCGGATTTGAAACGGTTTGCTTTACCATTGTCAATAACGGCTTTATCTGGTTCGTTTTTTGGGTATATAGATACAGTTATGCTTGGAAGATTTGTTAGTTCAGAATTTATTGCGTTTTACCAAAATGCATTTAATTTGATAACTGCCGCATCGACAATTTTAGCATTTATGGGAATTGCTCTACTTCCTATCTTTTCTCGTGTAGATGAAGAAAAATCAATAAAATTATTTAGAAAAAGTCGTTTGATTCTTTTTTTGATTTCGGTTTGTGCAGTGATATTTACACTTTTAGTTTCTAAATATTTAATTTTGTTAATTTACGGACAAGAATATTTGCAATCTGTTTTGTATTTACGATTTTTTTCAATTTTACTTATCTTTAGTCCGATGACTGAATTATATGTGAATTATTACACTTCTCAGAAAAAAACTAATATAATAGCATGGAGTTTAGTTATTTCTACAATTTTGAACGTAATTTTAAACTCTATTTTTATTAGAATTGGTTTGACTTATGGAATGGCTCAAGCGGTTTTGGGCGCATGTATCGCAACAATTATTAGTAAATTTGCTTATCTTGGAATATTAGGCGTTGGAAGAAAGATTTTTATAAAAAAGTAGAACAATTCTAACACGAAACTCTTTTAAACTTATTTCTCTATTTCGTTCTAGTGCATGGGTAGTTTAGAGGCAGAATATTTGGCTTCCAACCAAATGACCCGGGTTCAATTCCCGGCCCGTGCATTTATATCGTTCTAATAAACAAATGCTTAAAAGTTGGTTTAAAATTTTATTATTATGAAACTTCATTTAGGTTGTGGGAAAAAACATCTTAATGGGTATATTAATTGTGATATTTCTAAAGATGTTAATCCAGATAAAATTGTAGATTTAGAAAAACCATTGCCATTTAAAGATAATTCAGTGGATGAAATAATTATTTATCATACATTAGAACATATTCATAATTTTATACCACTAATGGAAGAAATGCATAGAATTTGTAAAAATAATGCTTTAATAAAAATTGAAGTTCCATATTTTAGAAGTTATTGGGCATATAGTGATCCAACTCATTGTAGATTTTTTGGAGTTCATACCTTTGAATATTTTTCTACTGAGAATGGTCTCAATTATTATTCAAAAGCACGATTTTCTATAGAAAGTATTAAATTAATAAGTGAAATTCATAGACACAAGAGAATAATTAAGAATTTTTTTATTAATCTAAATTTAAGATTTTATGAAAAATTTTTTTCTCAGCTATTTCCAGCAGAAAAACTTAATATTGTTTTGAAAACTGTAAAATAAGTTTTATTTCCAAAACCTTTAAAATGGGTTTATATCTAATAATATAATGAAGTTTGGCGATTGGTATAGTAAAAATTACAAAAAAACGTTGATTCTACCAGCGGTGCTTATAGTTCTTTCAGTTATTTATATCGCTATTTTTTATTCTCAGACTGGTTCATTTTTTTATATGGATGTTTCTTTAACTGGTGGAACTTCTTTTTCGATTCAAACAAATTATAGTCAGTCAGATGTGGAAAAAGAGTTATCCAAGAATTTTGATGATTTCACAGTAAAAGCAGTTTCTGATGGTTCGGGGAATCAGATTCAATTAATAATAACAGCTCCAGAATCAGAATCTGACGCTATTCAAGGTGGAATAGAAGAAATATTGGGATTTAAATTGAGTGATGAAAATAGTTCTATAGAATTTACTAGTTCTGGATTATCAAAAACATTTTTAGATCAATTACTTATAGCAATCATTTTAGCATTTTTTTGGATGGGGTGTGTCGTTTTTATTATATTTGGTAAAGGTGGTAAAATAAAATTTTGGCTTATAGTTGCTAATTTATTATTCGCAGTTTTCTTAGGAAATTTTTTCATGCAAATAAATCCAATTATATCTTGGATAATATTTGGAATATTTAGTGTTTCATTAATATTTGTTTATTTGAAAAAATCAGTTCCTTCATTTGCCGTAATTTTATCAGCTTTTTCAAATATTTTAATGACGTTAGCCGTAGTTGATTTAATGGGTTTAAGATTATCTGGTGCTGGAATTGTTTCATTTTTAATGCTTATTGGTTATTCAGTTGATACTGATACTATGTTAATAACAAAATTGTCTGAAAATAATAAAGCAATTAATCATACAATTTTTGAGTCTTTCAAAACTGGACTTACAATGACTTGTACTTCTATTATTGCGGTTGTTTTAGCATTGTTTGTTGTTTATCCCTACGGAACTGTTCTAAATCAAATTTTTATTGTTTTGTCGATAGGTTTAACATTTGATTTGTTTAATACTTGGGTTACAAATACAGCAATATTAAAGTGGTATTTTTCTAAAAAAAGGGAGGATAAAAAATGAAGTTTACACCTAAAATTTGGTTATTTGTAATATTAACTTTTTTGTCTTTCTTGTCATTGTTCGTAACTGTTAGTCCTTTTGGAATTACGTTTTTACAAAAAGGTGTTTTGGTTTCTTCTGTTGATAAAGATTCGATAGTTTATGAAGATGGACTTCGACCAGACATGGTAATTGTTAGTATAAATGGTAACACAGTTAGTAATTTGGACAATTATCAAGAATTAATTTTACCTTACACTCACTTAGGAGAAAATGAAACAATTAGAACTGAAATTGGAGTTAGGGGATTAGATACTCCTATAATTGGGTTGTATGGTTCAGAATTATTTGATGATGTTAACGTTGAAAAAATGCCAACTAGTAAATTGAGTACAGGTTTAGATTTACAAGGTGGGGCTAGAGCTTTTGTTAGAGTTAAAGGAAATGTTACAGCTTCTGATATAGACGACGTTATTTCTGTTTTAGATAATAGATTGAATACATATGGTTTAACAGATATGAGTATTTACAAAATTGCAAGTGAAGGGGACGAAATTTTAATTGGTATTGAAATTGCAGGTTCTTCTCCAGACGAGTTAAAGTCTTTAATTAGTGAGCAAGGACATTTCGAAGCTAAAATAGGAAATGAAACAGTTTTTATTGGAGGAGATAAAGATGTTACATATGTTGCTAGAAGTGGAGAAGGAGTTGGTGTTAGAGAATGTGATTCTGTTTCGGATGGTGCATTTTGCAATTTTGCATTTACAATAAGTCTTAGTCCTACAGCTGCAGATAAATTTGCAAATG
>CAYXZJ010000020.1:0-9377 GCA_964470085.1 Candidatus Woesearchaeota archaeon | reverse complement strand
GCAATCAGAGATGCTGGTGTTACGGTAGCTGCTGGTGTCTGTAAATCTCTTACAGAAAAGAAACTTTAAATAAAATTTATTTTTTTATTTTTGGGATTTTATTTTTTATCCCCTTTTTTTTTCTTAGTAAAGCATAAAAAGCAAACTTTTGTTTACTTAACATGGTGTTTTATTTAATCGGAATTGGAATGGATATTAATTCTATTAGTTGTGATGCTAAAAATATTCTAAAAAAATGTGTTAGTGTTTATTTGGAAAGTTATACTGTTGATTTCCCATATACTTTTGATGATTTAAGTGAGAATTTGGGCGTGAAGTTGACTGTTTTACAGCGAGCTTTTGTAGAGGATGAACATTTACTTCAAGAAGCGAAGACAAAAGATATAGCACTTTTAGTATACGGTGATTCGTTATCTGCGACAACTCATACACAACTAATTTTAGCTTGCAAAAAACAAAATATTCCATATAAAATATTTCATAATTCTTCAATTTTTATTACAATTGCAGAAACCGGTTTACAACTTTACAAATTCGGGAAAACTGCATCTATGCCTCAATGGACAAAAGCATTTGAACCTACATCGTTTTTAGATTATTATTTGGAAAATAAAAATTGTGGTGCTCATACATTATTATTAACAGATATTGGTTTAGATATTTGTGATGCTATTGATCAACTTGAAATCGCTTGCAATAAAAAGGAATGTAAAATTGATAAAATAATTATTTTATCAAACGCTGGACTTGATTCTCAAAAAATATATTATGATACGTTGCCAAATTTAAAAATAAAAGAAATTTCTAAACCTTATTGTATTATTATTCCTGGGAATTTACACTTTTTAGAAGAAGAATATTTAAATGTTATAAAGGAGAATTAGATATTTTTTTTAATATTTCTTTTGAAACATCTTCTATCGATTGTTCTCCATTAACTGTGATTAATTTATTTTTATAATAATTTAAAATTGGTTTTGTTTCTTCATGGTATGTTTTAATTCTTTTTTTAATTGATTCTTCGTTATCGTCTTTTCTTCTGGTTAATTGAGAACCGCACTTGTCACAGAATCCTTCTTTTTGTGGTTTGGGAGCAGTATATATATTGTAATCTATTCCACATTTAGGACAACTTATTCTTCCCATTAATCGTTTCTCTGATTCTTGGTCTGATATTTGTATTTCTATAACTTTTTGTATATTTAATTCTTTTTCTAGTAGTTTTGCTTGTTCTATATTTCTTGGGAATCCGTCTAATATTATTCCATTTTCGCAATCATCTTGAATCATTCTTTCTTTTAATATTTCTAAAATTGTTTTATCTGGAACTAATTTACCATTATTTATTAAAGAATCAATTTCTTTTTTTCTGTCTCCGGTTATATTACGCAATAAATTTCCTGTAGAAATGTGACACAATTTAAATTTTTTAGATAAAAACTTAGCTTGCGTTCCTTTTCCGGAACCCTGAATTCCAACTAATATAATATTCATTAAATATAAAGTAAATTTTATTTTATTAAGGTTTCTATAACGTCGATATTTGTAGAAATAATTACTTCTTTAACGTTTTTCTTTGCTGAACTGTTGTGTTTTTTTCGCCTTTATCTGCTGGTTTTACCTTTGCTGTTGTATCTTTCTTTTTTGGTTCTTCTTTTTTAACTTCAACAGCTTCTTCTAAAACTTTTTCTTTTTTAACTTCAATTGTTTCTTGGTTTTCTCTTCCTTCTTTTGCTTTTTCAGCTTCCACTTCTTTTGTAACAACTTTTTCTAATGCAGCTTTATCAACTTTTGTTTTTCTCTTTGCATCCTTTTGCATCTTGAATTTTACAATTTCAGGAACTTCTGCTAATTCAGCGTAAACAATTCCATCGATTTTCTTTGCATGAACCTTAACTTTATTTAATGGTTTTTTAATTCCTCTAAACCAAATCTCGTTATTCAAATACATATCAACTTTTACTTTGTCCAAATCTCTATTTTCAACCCTCATATGTTTTGCTAAGAATTCTTTCAATGTTTTTACTGCTTTTTTAGCTCTTTTGTATTGTGGAACTTTCAAATATCCTTTTCTTAATGGAACAACATATATTCTGTCTAATTCAACTTTCTTTTCGGACTCTTTCTTTTTACCTTGAATTGCTTTTTTTACGTCGGCGATTGTTGGTTTTACTTTCTCTTCTTGTTGTTTTATTTCTTCAGCCATTTTATTTTTATCCTAACCAGTCCTTACTAGCTGTTCTAGGTTTCATTTTTAATTTTCTTGTTCTCCAGTTTCTCTTTACGTGAGTTAGTTGAGATGGATGTATTTTCTTTCCTTTTCCAAATTTTTTTATTACTGTCCAAAATGGAGCCCATTTTGTTTGTCCACCAACTTTGTCTAAATGTCTTTTCTTACTACTATGCATCATTGCTTTTCTACTCACCATCTACTATTTCCTCCACTTCTTCTTGAATTACTTTTGTTGGCACTGTGAATTTATCCATGTCAATTAAATCTTCATTGATTGTTATACTATCTAATAAATCACGTCCTGTTTGGGTTAATCTTCTTCCGTGTTGTGCATTGTTAACTTTTTCTACTAAACCAGCCTTTTCTGCTTGTTGTAATATAACTCTAATATTTTTACCTGCAGCTTTTCTAAATTCTTCAGGTCTTGCTCCTCTGTTTTTTCTAGAACCATATTTTGTTCTTAATTTTCCTACTCCAATAACTCCTTTAATATAAAGTTGTCTTAAAATACTTGCAGCTCTTGTATACCAGAAATCATCTTCTACAGGTGGTCTTTCTTTTGAAGTTCCTGTCTTTACAAATTCAGCCCATTCTGGAACTTGGAATTCTGGAATTTTTTTCAATAAGTTTGCTAACTCTTTAATATACTTACTCGGTTCTTGTGAAAATATTTCTTTTCCCATTTTATAATTTGGCCTTTCTTTTCGAAAGTAAATCGTCTAGATCTTTTGGATCGACTTTAACCTAAATTGTTTATATATTTTGCCTTTATAAACGTTGTGTTTATGGACTTAATCTTGTTATTGTCCTTGGGAATGCTATTGCATCTTTAATTGTGTCTAAACCACATACCCAAGAGATTATTCTTTCGACCCCCATTCCGTATCCGCCGTGTGGAACAGATCCATATCTTCGAGTATCAAAATAAAATTCATAATTGTCTAAATTTTCTCCTTCTTTAACTAAGTTTTCTCTTATAATATCTAATCTTTCTTCTCTTTGACTTCCCCCAACTAATTCTCCGTATCCTTCTGGTCCCACAATATCAAATCCTAAAACAACCTTTCCTTCTTTTGGATGTTCTTCTGGCTCTTTCATATAAAATGCTTTTACTCCTTTAGGATATCCTGTTACTATAACCGGAGTGTCGAATAAAGAACTTAATTTATCTTCTTCGATTGTTCGTAAATCTTTTCCCCATTCTATTTCCATTCCACACTGTTCTTTTAACATTCTTAATGCGTCTGTATAAGTTATTCTAGGGAATTTCTTTTCTAGTGTTGGTTTTAATTTTGAAATATCTCTTCCAATTAATTCTAAATCTTCTTTGTTATTTTCTACAACTCTACGAACTACATCTTTAATTAACTCTTCAGCGTCATCTTGTAATTTATCGAATTTCGCCCAAGCAACTTCCATTTCTGCCATCCAAAGTTCTGATAAATGTCTTGATGTCTTTGACTTTTCAGCTCTGAATGCTGGTTGAATTGTAAAGATTTTTTCCAACGCGAATATTGCTGGTTCTGCGTGTAATTGCCAAGTTTGACTTAAATAAGCAGGTTTTCCATAATAATCTAACTTGAAAAGTGTTGAACCACCTTCACAAGATGAACTTAATATTTCTGGACTATGATATTCGTAAAACCCTTTATTTATCCAATGTTCTCGCATTGCTTGTAAAACTGTACTTCTTATTTTTAAAATTGCTGTCATTTTTCTGCTTCTTATCCATAAATGTCTTCTATCGCCTAATAATTCTTCGTTAAGATCTTTATTAATAGGATAATCTTCAGCGACGTGAACAATATTCATTTTTTTTACTTTTACTTCATAACCAGTTGGAGCTCTTTTGTCTTCATAAATTTCACCAGAAATTTCTACTGAACTTTCTATTTTTAATTTATCAATTTGATCCCACAAATCTTCGAAATCTTCTTTTTTTAATACACATTGAATAATATTTGATGAGTCTCGTAAAACAATAAATTTCATGTTATTACTTCCTCTTTCTCTATAAACCCAACCATGTAGATTTACATTTCCGCTTTTTTGTTCAATTGCTTGTTTTATTGAAATATATTCTTCCATAGATTTTTTATGTATTCAGGTTTTTTAAATTGTTTGTTTAGAAATTTGAATAATATTGTTCGTCTACTAATACGGGTTTTAAGGGGTATGTTTTTCTATTTATTTCATAAAATTTATCATCAAATGTCTTTACAACGATTTTACTTCCTTTACATTTGTAGTCTGAAATCAGTGCATCCACTTTTACACAAATTGCTCCTATATCTTCTGATATTTCGTCAACTACCTTCTCTAAAGCCATAATATTCATTTGTTATTAATATTTTTAAATATTTATATAACTAAAACTAGTAATTACATTTATTAATAATATTTCATTATTTTTGGAATGTTGTTTGATAATATATTAAATTCATTTGCGGTTGTAATTGAAAACAATTTTTTTACGAACGTTTCAAGATTTATTGGTTTTGTCTTTGATCCGATTCCATTACTTTGGATTTCTCTAGTTATTTCTTTGATTGTTTTTTTTAAATGTTCAAAAAAGAAAGCAATGTTCTTCGCTTCTTCTATGATATGTTCTGCTGGCTTTATTTATGTAGTAAAAAAAATAATCCAAAGAACAAGGCCATTAAACATGTTAATTGCCGAAACAGGGTTTTCATTCCCTAGTGGACACTCTATGATTGCAATTGTATTCTTTTTTGGATTGGTATACTTATTAGTTCCTCAAAAACATAAGAAACTTGGAACAATTATCGCATTGTTTGTTTCATTGTTTATTGGTTTTTCTCGAATATATTTAAGAGTTCATTGGTTCTCTGATGTTATGTTCGGTTTCCTATTTGGAGCTATTGTAATTATTTTAGAAGACTTTTTATATAAAAGAATAAAATCTAAAGAGACTATTTAATTCCCATAATACTTAAAAAATCTGTTCTGTTTTTATCTCTATGAAAAGTTTAAAAGATTTGTTTGGAGTTGAAAAACCAATTCTTGGAATGATTCATCTTTATGGGACTAAAGACAAAGATAGACTAAAACGTGGCATGGAAGAATTAGAAATTTATAACGAAGAGGATGTAGATGGGGTTATTATTGATGATTTTATTTCTCCCTTTATTGATTTTTGCCATTTTTTAGATGATAGTTCAAAACAAAAATATAAGTTTGCTAAGGGAATAAATCATCTTTATGATCCTTATCTAAATTTTGATTATGCACAGAGATTTGGGTGTCAATTCGCTCTATTTAATAGTATTCAGAAGAATTCGATTATATCACATTATTATGATTTGAAAAGAAATAAATTTTCGGATATTTTTGTAATTGGTGGAGTTGATTTTAGATTATCAAAACCTACAAATGAGAGTGTTAAATCAAATTTAATGTTTGCAAAAGATAAATGTGATGCAATTGTTACCAGTACTCGAATAAAAAGTTTAGAGACTCCCATCCCAAAATTAAATGAATATAAAAGTTATCTTGGTGACTTCCCATTATTTACTGGTAGTGGAGTATGTTTAGATAATGTACAGAAACAGTTATCTGTCGCGGACGGAGCAATTATTGAAACTTATTTCAAAGAAAAAAATGATATTTCTCTTCCTGTCGATCGGTATAAAGTTCGTGATTTTATGGATGCTGTTAAAGAGTTAAGAAATTAAAATACTATTTTACCCAAAAAGATTTGAATTATCATATATACAGCGTATAATCCTAATAAAATAAATCCTTCTTTTCGTGTTAATTTTTTGTCTGTTGTTAAAAAGAATATAGAGAATAGTCCTGATAAGAACATGGCTCCACCTGTAAATATTAATACTAATGGATTAAAAGAAAATGGAGAAATTATTGCTACTATTCCAAGCACCACTGTTGCATCCGTTATCACAGTCCCTAATATATCTCCCAACGCTAAACTTTCATGGTTTGTTTTTATAGATTTTAACGAGAACAAAAATTCCGGTAAACATGCACCGACTGACACAAAGAATAAACTAATTATTATTTCTGGGACATTAACTGTTTTTGCGAAATCCGTTGCAAATTCAATTGTAAAATAAGCACTAACTATTAATGCTGCAAGACTTAATACAAAAAATATTATATCAATGAATTTACCCCTTTCTTTTTCTGTCTTAAAATCTTTCGAGAAATTTTTTGATTCAATTGTTAGTGTCAAAAAGAATGATAAACCAGCTAAAAGCAATAAAATTCCATCTATTCTCGAAAATCCACCGTCTACTCCCAATAAAAGTGGACAAATTAATAAAATTAAATAAAAAAAGTTCTTTTTCATAATTTCACTTTTTACTGGTATACCCTTTCGCCCAGAAAAAACTGCAATAACTCCGAAAACTAATAACAAATCTGCGACGTTTGAACCAATTAATGTTCCCATCCCGAATTCCGACGATCCTTGAAATGCAGAAATTATTGAAATTGTTGCTTCTGGTAATGTAGAAATTATTGCGACCAAAAAAAAACTAACGACGAATTCCGACAGATGAAATGTTTTGGCTAATTTTGATGAATATTTAGTTGCTAAACTAGCACTCTTAACTACTATAAACATACATACTGCAAACAAAACAAAAGACAATATTGCGTTCATTTTCATCCCTTTATGTATTTTTAATATTATTTAAGATTATAAAGATTTGGACTATTTCGATTTTTTCAGCTTCATGGTTTTAATGTAAATTAGTAACCACGTCAAAATAAACGTAATTCCACTAATTAAATTTGATCTAGCATTCGTTAAACCTTCGAACAAAATTGGTAAAACACACGATCTTATCATAAAAATAGCAAATATTATTATTGTATACCCTGGATGTTTTATAATGACCTTTGGCTCAAGAAACACAACATAGACAAATGTTAAAACAAATAAAATCCCAGAAGTTGTTCCTACTCTGAACATTGGTTTTATGAAAAGTATAAACAAAATTATCTCAAAGAAAATTTCAAAAAAAATTGATTTTGAACTAAAAATATATTTTATATTTTTAGATAATTTATTGAATATTCTATTCTTTTTTATTCTAACTTTATGTTTTATTCTTTTAGACAAATTATTTGTTTTTTCTGACTCTTTCTCTTTTGGGTGTTTTTTTTGTTTCATAGAATATTGTTGTAATAATCATATTTCAAGATTATTTTTTGTTGTAAAAACATTTTATTCGTTTTCTCGCCGTAAATGTTTTTGCAAATTTTAACCAATCTCTTGATGGTCCTTTAGCTTTTTGTGATGTAATTATTTCTACAATATCTTCGTTTTTTAGTGGTGTTGAGAGTGCTACCATTTTTCCATTTATTTTTGCCCCCATACATCTATTTCCAATATCGGTATGAATTGCGTATGCAAAATCTATCGGTGTGGAACCGTTTACTAAATGAATTATTTTTCCTTTCGGTGTTTGAACAAATATTTCTCCATCATACAAATCGATTTTGAAGGCATTAATTAATTCATCGTTTGTCATTGAAGCACTTTCTTCTACTAATTCTCTTATATGACTTAATTTTGTATCAAATGAATTCATTTTTTCACGTTTTTCTTTATACATCCAGTGAGCTGAGATTCCAAATTCTGCGGATTTATGCATTTCAAATGTTCTTATTTGAATTTCAATAGGAATTGAATGAAATAAAACGGTTGTGTGAAGAGATTGATATCCATTTGATTTTGGAGCTATTATGTAATCTTTAAACCTAGATATTAATGGAATAAATTTCTGTTGTATTTCACCTAACACCGTATAACATTCTGGTATTGTATTAACTAAAACTCTGAATGCAATAAAATCATAAATTTGGCTTAAGTCATAATTTTTATTAACTGTTTTTTTATAAATACTATAAATGTGTTTTTTCCGTCCCATAACTTTTCCCTCTATATTAAGTTTTTTTAATGTAGATTCTAATTCGTTATTTATTGACGTAATTATTCGTTCATACCCTTTGAATTTTTCATTAACTTTTGATTCTATTTCATTATAGATTTTAGGATTTAACACCTTGAATGATCTATCTTCTAGTTCGCTTTTTATTTTACCTAGTCCTAATCTCGAAGCTAGTGGAGTAAAAATTTCTAGGTTTGTTGTCGCTTTTTGTTCTTTTTCTTCTTGTGAATACATTTCTATTGTTCGCATTTCTGCAAGTGCAAAAGCAAGTCTTATGAATACAACTCTTATATCTCTTGAAATTGCCAAAAACATTCGTCTAATATTTTCTGCTTCGTCTTCTTTATTTGTATTAAGTTTCATTTTATGAAGTCTTACTAGACTTTCTACCATTGTAACAATATTAGTTGGAAATTTTTCTATTAGAAAATCTTTAGTTATGTGATTGTGAGCATACGGGAAATAAAGTGTTGCACTTATCATACTTTCCTCATCTAAATTTGTATTTTTTATTATATTTTGAACATCTTTTGTAATAAGAATTGACTTTTTTGTACATTTACTATTAAGAAGTTCGTTTGCTTCGTCTTGCAATAAATTTTCTTTATGTTTTTTTACCAAATTGAACCTAAAGGAAATATTTTTTGTATTTTAAATAATTAATGTTTCTTGTCTGTTTATGATTTATTGTCAAGAATATCCCACATTCCATCTGTCCCGTCTATTCCGTACCATTTAGGGTTGCAATTCCTTGTATTCTTTGAATATTCATAAAATCTCTTTTTCCAAACCTTTTCTGGAGAAAATAGTTTTATTAGTTTTTTCCCTTTTATATTCCTAAAATTATCCATATCATACAAATCTATTCCAACAAACGAAGATAAAAGATAAGCGAACGCTTTTTCTTCAGTAAAATCATAATTTTTTACTAAATCATTTATCATTTCTTTTTTTATCGCATTCGGAGTTTCGTTAAGAAATATGCTTAATTTTTCTAATATTAATTTATTGTATTCTTTAATTTTTTGTAACATTTTAATTATATTTGTTTGTATATTTATGTCGAGCTTTATTTGTATATTTTTTAACAAATTTTGTTTTTGCATTTGTATATGCATCTCTATTATATTTGTATTTTTTTGCTATATTTGGAAAATCTATTAAATAATCCCTAAAATATAATTCGTCGTTATCATTTTCTAATC
>CAYXZJ010000019.1:0-9510 GCA_964470085.1 Candidatus Woesearchaeota archaeon | reverse complement strand
TATAACTAAGAATTTACAAGAAGTATTTGGAGAAGATGAATTGAAGAAAAAACTTAATTCTGGAAAAGAATTTTGCATTTATTGGGGGACAACCCCAACTGGTAGCGTTTCGGCCGCATATTTTTTCCCAATGTTAAAAGTCGCAGACTTCTTAAAAGCTGGTTGCAGAGTAAAAATATTATTAGCAGATTTACATGCTGTTATGGACAATACACCCTGGAATATAATAGAAGAAAGGTACCAATATTACAGAGAAGCAATAACTACAATATTAAAAACAATTAAGGTTCCCTTAGAAAAATTAGAATTTGTGAAAGGAAGTTCGTTCCAGTTATCTGGTGAATATTTCCGTGACGTATTAAGATTAAGTACTATAACAACAATAAGTGAATGTAAAAAATCTGCTGCAGAAGTTGTAAAATTAGGAGATAATCCAAAATTGTCTGGGTTCATTTATCCTTCAATGCAAGCTTTGGACGAAGAATATCTAAAAGTTGATGCACAATTTGGCGGAATGGATCAAAGAAAGATATTCGTATATGCAAGAGAATATTTACCAAAAATAAACTACGAACCAAGAATAGAACTATTAAATCCAATAATAAGGGGTCTAATTGGAGAAAAGATGTCTTCATCAGTTGCCTCAAGTAAAATTGATTTAATGGACGACGAAAAGGTTATAAAATCAAAGATAAATAAGGCAGATTTTATTGAAGGGAATTCAGAAAACGGAATAATGGCATTCCTTAAGTATGTTATTTTTATAATAAAATCAATAAATAATGAAAATTTAGTTATAGAAAGACCAGAAAAATTTGGTGGTAATTTAACATACCATAATTATGAGGAACTAGAAAAAGATGTAATTGAGAAAAAAGTTCATCCACTAGATGTAAAAAATTCGTTCGTAAGGGAAATAAATCAAATTTTATCTACTTTCAGAAACAATTCAAAATTAGTAGATTTATACAAGAAAGCTTATCCTGACCAATAAATATATACATCAAAATATAATATTCTTTAAAAATCATTTTGAATTATAATTGACATGGAAAGAGTATGTACGATTTGCAGAGCGAAAGAATTTGAGACAGAATTATTTGAAGGTCTTTATGATGACGAAATTGTATTTGTTTGTAAGGATTGTGCAAGAGACGAACATATCCCAATAATTAGAAAACCAACACCAGAACAATTAGTAATCCCAGAACAAAGAACTTATTCTGTTCGTGAGAGAATGGAAAGATTGTCCGGAATGTCTAGAAGTATACCAACGAAAGAACAGACGATAGTTAGAATGAATATGTCCAAATTAAAAATGCCAGAACCAAAACAATCAAATCCAAATGTGGTAGATAATTATTATTGGGAATTAAATATGGCTCGTAGAAGAAAAAAAATGACATTAAATCAATTAGCTCTTCAAACTCAAATACCATTAGAAATCATTGAATCAATAGAAAAGGGAAAAATCCCAGCAGATTTCGAAAATATATTCGGCAAGTTAGAATCTTACTTTGGAATAAAATTATTAAAAAACCATGAACAAAAAGTTAATTTTTCAAAAACAATAAACAAAGAAGAGGAAATATTAGAAGAGGTTAGAAATAAGTTAAATAGCAAGGGTGTTCCAGTAGCAAAAGAAAATTTAAGTAAAAGAGAACAATTGCAAAAATTGAGAAGAGGCGAAATGGATTTCATTAAAAAAGAAGAACCAAAAGAAGATGTAACATTAAATGAATTAATCGAGATAAAACGAAAGAAAGAAAAAGAAGAACAACGTAAAAAGTTCCAAAAACAAACAGAAGATTTGTTCGGCGATGACATAGAATTAGAATAATTCTGATAATAAGATTTAAATATTAAGCAATGATAGTACTAGTATGGTTGCTAAAAAAGAGGTTAAGGTTACTAAAACAAAAACTTCTGCTAAGAAAGCTCCAGTAAAGAAAACCGTCTCTACTGTCGCTAAGAAACCTATACAAAAAAAAGAAATAAAGTCCGTAAAAGCTGTAAACCAAGCTCCTGTTAAAAAAGTAGAGCCTGTTGTTGTTCAAAAGACAGCAAGAAAAAAGTTCAAAGGATTTGGATTAATTTCTATTATTTGCGGAATAATAGGACTATTCTTTTTCCCAATTGTTTTCGCAACAGCTGGAATTGTATTAGGAATATTAGGGATTAGAGATAAACAAGAAAAAGGAATATCTTTAGTCGGTTTGGTAATAAGTGCCGTTGCTATTGTATTCTGGATAGTTTGGTTATTTACTTTAGTTTAAGTCCTTAGCAAAAAAAGTTTTTATTTTTGGTTTAAATTTAAAATACGAAAAATAAGTTGTATTTATTTAGAGTTCTGTATTTGAAATGTTTAGTGTGTTGATTTTTATCAATAACTCTCTGAAAATGCTTTTATAGTCATAAATAATATTAATTTTATGGTCACAATATTAGGAATAGAAAGTACGGCTCACACATTTGGTGTTGCAGTAATAAAAGATGGAAAAATACTATCAAATGTAAAAGATTCTTATACAACAGAGTCCGGAGGAATGATACCAATAGAGGTTAGAAAACATCATGAAAGAGTTTCTGCAGAACTTTACACAAAAGCATTAGAAACTGCATCAACAAATGAAAAAGAAATCGACGCCATTGCGTTTTCTGCAGCTCCTGGATTAGCTCCATGTTTATTGGCAGGATTAGAATTTGTCAAAAAAAAGGCAAAAGAATTGAATGTCCCTGTTGTTCCAGTTAATCACTGTATCGCACATCTAGCTATAGGTGAAAGTGTCGGTGCAAAAGATCCAGTTATGCTTTATGCGAGTGGAGCAAATACCCAAATAATTGCTTATGAAGCTGGAAAATACAGAGTTTTTGGAGAGACACTTGATATTGGAGTTGGAAATTTTATTGACACATTCGCACGTTTTGCTGGATTAGGTTTTCCTGGAGGACCAAAAATTCAAGAGTTAGCAAAAAATAGTACAAATTTAATAGAATTACCTTATGTAATAAAGGGAATGGATATGAGTTATACAGGTTTAGAAACTAAACTAAAAACTCTTTTAGCAAAAGGCGAGAAATTGGAAGATTTAAGTTATTCATTACAAGAATATGTTTTTGCAGTTTTGGTCGAGGCTAGTGAACGAGCATTGGCACACACAGGTAAAAAAGAACTTGTTTTAGGTGGCGGAGTTGCATGTAATCCAAAATTACAAGAAATGTGTAAAATAATGTGTGAAGAACGAGGAGTTAAATTCTTTTGTCCAGAAAGAAGTTTACTTGTAGATAATGCTGGAATGATTGGATATCTTGGTCAAAAAATGTTCACTTCTGGAGTTTTTGTTCCAGTAGATAAATTAGATGAATTAGATATTAATCCTAAAGAAAGAACTGATATGGTAACAGTCACTTGGAATAAATAAACAATAAATATTCTTTAATTTTTAATAATAGTTCAAAATTAATTAATCAATCATTTCGATTTTGATCTTAACAGTTCTAGGTATAGATATACGCATTATATTATGTAGAACTTTATCATTTGCTTGAACATCAACAACTCTTTTGTGTATTCTCATCTCAAATCTATCAAAAGAAGCACTACCTTCTCCACATGGAGATTTTCTGGTTGTAACTTTTAATCGTTTTGTTGGTAAAGGAATTGGACCTGAAATAGTAATACCTGAAGCAGTTGCTATTTCCTTTATCCTATCAATAACTTCATTCAATTTATCGATATCTACGCTTTGTAGGTTTATTCTTACTTTACTCATGAGATAAAATAAAAAATTATCCTTTTAAACTTTACTATTTTATAATAAATATGAAAAAAAGAGAATTCATTTTAATTGTACTGTTTTTTGTTTCTGGAATATTGTATTATATATTCGCGAACTCGATTTCTCCAATAGAAGATATTAGAGTTTTAAGAGTTGTTGATGGAGATACGTTAGAACTTGAAAATTCAATGAAAATCAGACTTTTGGGCATAAATACTCCAGAAAAAAACATGTTACATTCGGAATTAGCAGTAAACTATCTAAAAAATACAATTTTGAATAAAACAGTTCAAATAGAAACAATAGAAACTGACAAATATGCTAGAATGTTATCTTATGTCTTTTACGAGGGACAAAATATAAATGAACAAATTGTAAAAAAAGGTTATGCACATGCGTACTATTATGGAAAAGATAAATATTACAACGATATTATGGAAGCAGAAAAATTAGCCAGAGAATCAGAAATTGGAATCTGGAAAAAATCCCCAAATAACGAGTGCTTAGAATTAGTGGAATTGTTATATGATGATGATAAATATGGAGAAGAAACGTTAACTTTAGAAAATAATTGTAATAAAACACTAAATTTGGTAATTAAAGACGATGCAACACATATTTACAAGCGAACATTAAATGAGGGAATATATACTGAAAAATTTTCACATATATTTAACGATGCAGGTGACACGTTATTTATTTGGGACGATTTAGGATTAGTAGAATTTTATAGATATTAATGGTAAAAATAGGAACTCTAAATTTGAAAAATAGATTTTTATTAGCTCCGATGCTAGAACCAAACGACATTGCGTTTCGATTACTTTGTAAAAAATGTGGTTGTGGTCTAGTTTTTACAGGAATGACAAATCCTCAAAATAAAAAAGAACAAATTTTAGAAGACAAACCAGCAATGCAAATTTTTGCGAATAATACAAAAGATATAAAAAATTTTATAAAAAAATACGACAAATCAGTTTCTTTGTGGGATTTTAATTTAGGGTGTCCATCTAAACTATCCAAAAAACTACAACATGGCGCGTTTTTACAAAAGAACATTGAAGAAGTAAAAACAATTTTATCAGAAATTAGAACTTCAACAGAAAAACCATGTACAGTAAAATTAAGAAAGTCAAAATATTCAATCGAAATAGCAAAATTAGCAGAAACACTTGGATTTAATGCAATAATAATTCATCCACGAACAATAGAACAAGGATATTCAGGTAATCCTGATTATAAATTTGCAATAGAATTAAAATCAAACGTTAAAATACCAGTAATTTATTCAGGAAACGTAAACGAGAAAAACGCAGATAAAATATTACAAGATTTTGATTTTTTAATGATAGGAAGATATGCGATTGGGAATCCAAATATTTTTTCAAAATTAACTAACAAAAAAATAAAAGTAGACTTTTTTGATTATCTAAAATTAGCAAAAAAATATAATTTAACATATAGACAAATAAAATTTCAGGCAATGAATTTTACAAAAGATAAAGTAAATGCTAAAAAAATACGACGAGAATTAATTAATGCAAAAAATATTGAAGAAATAGAGAAAATCTATGTAAATTTTGGCAATCTTTAAAAAAGAGGAAGTATTTTTTACAATATGGAAGGTGATTTAGAATATCTTAATATAATCAAGGGAATGAAAGAACTCCCGTTTGAAGTAGGCAAAAATTTGCTAGCAGATTTTATGGTAGGAAGTTATTCCAATAAATCGATTTCTAAAAATCAACTTGATCAATTACATTATTTCGGAAGTTTGGAATGGGACAAACATAAAGTAGTGGAATACATAAATAAAATGATAAAAAATAAATTAATCGAAGAGAAAACGGCTGATTACAATAATTTTGTGAAAGTTCTAAGATTAACAATAAAAGGACAAAATGAAATAACACATCCAACATTAAATGAACAAAAAAAGTATTTTAAAAATATTTTACACATAACAGATGAACATAGAAAAGTTTTTGAGAAATATAATGATTTTTTGTCACAGTTTAATGAGGAACAAAAACAAGCAATAGTTTCAGACGCAAAAAATATATTAACGGTTGCTGGAGCAGGAACCGGAAAAACAACCACTTTAATTAAACGAATCGAATTTTTAATAAAATACAGGAATGTGCCCGAAGAAAAAATTCTTGCAATAACTTTCACGAGAAAAGCCAGACAAGAAATGTTGATACGATTGGATAATTTAAATATAAAACGAGTAGAAGTTCATACGTTTAATTCATTCTGTGAGAATATGTTAAGATTGAATGAGCAAAAAATTTATGGACGAAGAATGCGAATGATAAGTTTTGGAGATAGATTTCTAGCATTGAATATGGCGATTGTAATGTTGGGAAAAGACATTAACCAGGTAATAAATGAATATTATACATCAAAACAAAGAGAAGGAAAGACACCAACACAATTACAAACAAATTTTTTGAATGACTGTTTCGCAATTATGGAATATTTTAAAATAACTAATCAAGAATTGTATGATTTTAGTAAATATGCCGACGAGAAAGACAAAAAAACCGCACACTTAGTTTATGAAATAGTAAAATTAATTCAGAAACACATGAATGACAATAATTTGAGAGATTATTCGGATCAAGTTTTAGATACAATTAATTTTTTCAAAAAATATCCAGAGAATATTCCGAAATTTGAACATATTTTGGTCGATGAATATCAAGACGTAAATACTCAACAAGTTCAATTGTTAAAACTATTAAATTCTCCAAATACTTTTGCCGTTGGAGATCCAAGACAATCAATTTTTGGATGGAGAGGAAGTGATATTAATTTTATATTGAATTTCGAAAAAGATTTTCCTAATGCCGAAGTTATTATTTTAATAAAAAATTATAGAAGTAAAAAAGAAATAGTTGATTTAATGAACAAGACCATAAAAGAAATGGAATTAAAAGATCTTGAATCAATAAATGGAAATGATGCAAAAATTAAAGTTTTTAGTTTTGAAAACGAAGAAGCTGAGGTTAGTTTTTTATTGGAATATTTAAAAGAAACGCACGAAAAGTATCATGATATTTTTATTTTATCTAGGACAAATAAACAATTGAATAATATAGCAAACGCATTAAGAAAGTTAGAAATAAATTTTATTTTAAAAACCGAGGATGCAATAAATGTTCAAATAAAAGAAAATTACTTAACCCTTGCAACAATTCATGCAATAAAAGGATTAGAAGCTAAAACGGTTTTTTTAATAGGAGCAAATACCCAAAATTTTCCCTGTAGAGCAAGTGATCATCCAATTCTAGAATGTATAAAGGATGAAAATTACGATAAAGAATCTGAAGAATTAAGGTTATTCTATGTTGCAATAAGTCGAGCAAAAGAAAATTTATTCATAACATATACAGGAACATTAACTAACTTTTTACCAGATAAAGATTAATTTTTGTTTGTTTTTTTATTTTTTTCTGGAACAATAATACCTTTGAAAAGGTAAGCTAAAATCGCAGACATTAATCCACCAACAATCATATTTATCCAAGGACGTGCAGAACCAGCAACGCCAGAAAAAAATCCACCGACAAAACCACAGGCACTTGCAAATAATATACATTTAACTTCGAATTTCATTAGTCCGCAACAACCTCAATTCCTTTACTTGTAATTTCCATTCCAACAACTCTTCTTAAATGATGAGTTCGTCTCATTTTTTCAATTCTAATAGCACGATCGGCAGTTCCTGCAATACCAGAAGTATAAAAAGTAGTTACAGAATCAGATAAAAATTTTACAATATCAGTTTTTGTCCATCCAGTGTCTCTATATCCAGCGTCCATTTCAGCCTCCATGCTTTCATCTGCTAAAATAGTAGTTACCTTTAATCTTTTCATTAAAGAAACCAATTCGAATATTTTTTCTCTAATTTTCCCCTGTTCATTTATACTAATTGCCAAAACAGAAATGGGATCAATACAAACTCTTCTGATATTATTTTTTGAAATAATTTTTGTTAATTCCATTTTTAGTTCATCAATCGTGGTTTCAGGAGAGAATTTAGTGAATTTTATTCTGCCACTTTCCGCTAATTTGTAAAAATCCCATCCAAAAGATGACGCATCATTAACGGATTCTAAAACGTCTGGTTCAAAAGAACAATATAAACCATTTTCATCATATTTTGTAACACCGTTATATAAAAATTGCAACAAAAATGTTGATTTCCCAGAACCAGGACCACCGACTATAACATTAGAAGAATTACGAACGAATCCGCCTTGCGAAATTCTGTCAAATCCACTAATCCCAGTTGGACACCTATCAACCTCTACTTGAATCATGTTTTAATAAAAGTAAGGATATTTATAAATTATTTGTTCAATATGTTTTTAAATTACATAATTCTTAATTTTACATGGAGAATAAGGGGTTGAAAACAATTCGTAACACTTGTGTAGGTTGTTTAATTGGTTTAGTTTATGGTTACGCATTCATATTATTTGTGTTGCTTTTAATTTTCGGTTCTCAAGCTGAAATTGCAGGAATAATTTTCTTAACAATATTCGTTGGTTCAATTTATGGAATAGTTTTAGGACTTTTATGTACATATTATTCAAGATATGTGAATAAGTTTTGTATTTTATTCGCTAGTTTAGGTTTACTTGGAGCTGCAATTCTTTCAATGTTTTTTAGAAACATAGTGGGAGTTTTTATTATTGGATTACCAATATTATTCGCATTGTGTGGAACTTTTCTTGATAAAAAATATTATGAAAAGAACAAAATTTAAGAATTATTGTCTTTTTCGCGAAATGCTTATATAGTCTTTTTTTTTTATATTATCGAGGTTGTTAGAGGATGAGTAAGTTTCAAAATAGAGGTGAGTTTGGTTCTTTTGTTAAGATATTTTTAATAGGCTTAATTTTTGTATTATTTTTTAATTTTATTTCTGCAGCGAATATTCCTCAAACATTTAATATTCATGGTAAATTGACAAATTCTGTAGGAGTTCCAATAACGACCTCGACCTCAATAAATTTTTCAGTTTATAATGTATATACTGGTGGAACAGCAATAAAAACAATAACTAAAACTGTAGTTCCAAACGCCGAAGGAATATATGATGTAATTTTGGACGGAATAAATTTAGGAACTAATACTCAGTATTATTTAGGGATAAAAGTCGGGACAGACGCCGAAATGACGCCAAGAATTAATTTAACCTCAGTTCCTTATGCATACTATGCTCAAAATGTGTCGGTTTCTGGAATTAAATCCGACATGAACTTAAATTTGTCAGGATATAAAATAATTGGTTTAGCAAACGGAAGCGAAAGTGGCGATGCTATAACTTGGCAACAATTGCAAGCAGCAATTGTAAATTTGCAATCAGGTGGCTCAATTTCAAATATTAATGCATCACAAATAACAACGGGAACATTAGCTAATGCAAGATTAGTTGGTTCAGGTCAATTAACAGTAACTGCCGGAACAGGATTAACTGGCGGTGGTGCAATAGCATTAGGCGCCTCTAAAACAATTAGCTTAAACACAACTTATACAGATTCAATTTATTTGAATGTTGCTGGAGATAAAATGTCTGGAACATTAAATATGTCTAATAATCAAATAACAGGTTTAGCAAATGGAACAACTGCAACCGACGCCGTAACCTATTCGCAATTACAAGCAGTAAATACAAGTGCTACAGCCTCGGAAACGGATCCAAAATGGACAGCTAATT
>CAYXZJ010000018.1:0-10280 GCA_964470085.1 Candidatus Woesearchaeota archaeon | reverse complement strand
GCTGATTTCAAGCATATGATTAATTCTGTTTTGGAAGAAGATTTGAAAGAAGATTCTGGTTCAAAGGAATCTACAAATATTGTGTCAGACAGAAAGGATTATGAAGATTATGGGAGTGAAGACTTGCTTTAGATACTTTTAAAAACAATTTTAATTTTATCATATTAATAGCGGGATGGAGCAGTCTGGTTAGCTCGCGAGGCTCATAACCTCGAGGTCACATGGTTCAAATCCTGTTCCCGCTATATATTTTAAAACGGAAGAGGTGACTTAATGAATGGAGAAAAGAGTCATACTGAAAAATGGAACCTCAAAAACCGATTTGGTTGAGAGAATTTTACAGTGTGATTGCTGTGTGTCAGATTTCGATTATACAGATGTTGTTTCTCCGGCTTATACAATAATTTTATCAAGATTATTGCGTGGTGGAGTTTTTAATAAAGAGATGATTCTTTGGGGAATTAATTGTGTCTTGGAAAATGCTTGGAAATATGATTATATAAAAGAAAAATACTGGACTCATTTTAATGATACCTTTCTAAATGATGACATAAATAAGAAGAGGGCTGAATCTATTATAGAAAATAGAAAAAGAAAATTAATTTTCCCTGGGATTAAGGATTTTTATTCAAACTTTTTTCGTGATAAAGATACTGCTTATATTACTCGTTGTCCAGAATATTTGGTTAAGCCAATATCAGATGAATTAAGTATAAAACAAGTATATTCCTCTGCTATGAATAAGTGCACATGTATGGAGAATTTTTTACTTGCTAATAAAAAGCACAAAAGATATTTTTTAAAAGGAGATAGCGAAGTTGATGACCAAATGTTATTTGTATTAAATGCATCAAAACAAAATGGTAAAATTGAAGATTTTGTCAGCTGTCATATAGCAAAAAATAGTAAATCTATTGATGATAAATACGATATTAATTTGGTGGGATATGATTATAGACCATTAAATGATTTTTTGAAAAAGTACATTGATTAGATTAATTATAATTACAGCGAATGGTGCTAAAAATAAATTATCGTCTATTTTGTTGTTAATGTGTTCGATTGTCATTGTTATAATTGATGAACAAATTGCTAGTATTGGGTTTATGAATAATGAGGATAAAATTGATGCTAATATTACTGAAGTGATTAATCCCTCTAGATTTTTTTCTTTATTCAGTGGAGATTTAATTTTGCCCATTTTTCCAATTAATGATGCAACTCCGTCTCCGAACGTAAAAATTGCAATTGAAGCAGATATTATTTGTTTTGTTGGAGAAAATAAAAAAGCAATAGTACATCCAATCAAAAAAGTTACTAAACCCAAATCATTTTTTTTTCTAGAACACTCATTAAATATTCTGGTGTATATCGGAATTTTAATTTCTTTTTTAGTTAAAATAAATAAAAATATTGCTACGATATCAATTATGAGAAATGTAAGAATATTGATAAAGTCGAAATTTATACCAATTATTAAAATAATTCCTAACAAAAAATGAAATATTTTTCGTATTAAATCTTTTTTCATTTGCATAAATCTCTTATCCTATATTTGAATTTATTGGCCTCTAATTCTCCTATTAACATAATTTCTTTTGATTTATTAAAATCGGATATAGAATATTTTGTTAGTTCTTTTGGACACAAAAACACGTCGGAGTTTTGTTCTGCATATTTTAGAAGATTAGGATTACTTTGCATTATTGTTAATGTTTTTATTAATACTTTTGGTAAACTCGGTAATTCTTTTGTATCTTTTTTTAGATAATTTGCTCTAATATTAACAGATTTAAAATCTTCAATATAATTTACATTTGATGTTATTATGACATCACAATTTTCTTTAATTAAACTTACCGGGATATTGTTTTTTACTCCACCGTCGACTAATATCATATCTTTTATCTGAGTTGGTTGAAAAATACCAGGAATTGACATACTGGCTCTTACAGCTAAACTTAAATCTCCCTTAGAAAAAGCAATTTCTTGTCCAGTTATTAAGTCTACTGCGTTTACTACAAGTGGGAAACGTAAATCTTCAAATTTTTTATTATTATAAAATTGTTCAAAAAATTGAAGTAATTTATCGCCTCTTATTAATCCATTTTTAGAAATGGTTATGTCTAATAATTTCATGATATTAAATTCATCAATTCTTTCTTCTATTTCTTTTCCACTCATTCCAGAACAATAAGCAGCTCCAATTATAGCTCCCATACTAGTTCCGGCGACAAAATCTGGTTTTATATTAAATTCATCTAATATTTTAAGAAGTCCGATATGTGCGTACCCCTTTGCTCCTCCTCCACTAAGAACTAATCCTATTTTTTTTCTCATAATAATGTTTAGATTATTATACTTATTAATTTTGTTATTATAATAACTAAAATTGCAATTCCGACATGCTCGAGTATTGTATGAATTGGTTTTTCTTTTCTTTGTTTTGCTATTTTATATGAAAATAAACTCAATATAATTAGACCATATATGCATGAAATAATTATTGCAGTGTTTAAATTAAATAATAAAATTGGAATTAAAAAACTGCACGCAATTATAAATTTGGTTGCTAGTGTCATTAAGGTTGCACTCCATATTTCTTTTGTTGTTTTTTTTTCAGATTCTTTTGAAATATGAACTCCCAATGCGTCAGAAAAAGCGTCCGCAATTGCAATTGTTAAAATCCCGGTTATAATTATTATTTTATTTTCAGTTCCACTTAATCCAATTAGTAAGCCTAGTGTTGTTATAATTCCGGAAGTCAAACCGAAACTAAACCCTGAATTAATATTTTTTTTCTGTTTCATTTTTATTATCTCGTTTTTCGTCTAACTCAAAAAAGTTTTCTAAAAAAGTGGTTGCGTATACTCCAGATGGTAAACAAAAATCTAATGTGATTTTTTTAGAATTTTCGAATAGATCGTCATTATTTATTTCTAATGTCAGATTCTGTACATCAATAATTGCATCTCTTAACTGACCTGAAATTCTTAAGAATGGAATTTCTCTTAAGTCAAAATCTTCTTTTGTTAAGTTATGTCTTTTCATAATCTCTTTTGTTATGATTCCAACTTTTGTATTTTCGTCTTTTGATTTGTATCCGATTAATTGAATTTTTTGTTGTCCTTTTTGACTAAAATCAAAACCTGCTTCAATTGATTCTTCTAATATTTCATTAAATAATTTACTTTGAAGTGCATTTACAAACATTAAAACTTGTTTTCTATCTATTTTTTTTAATGCCCCAATAAAATCATCTTTGTTTTGAGATAAATAATATAGTAGATTTCTTTCAAATTTTAAATACATAGGGAAATATTCTAATGCTTTTTTGAAATCCTTTTCCTTGGCTAATTTTTGTCTTGCCTTAACGACTTCTTCTCGTTCGTTAGAACTTGTTTCAGTTAGTATTTTAATTATAGCTTCTTTGAATTTCTTTTTTATTATTAGTTTTCCGATCTCGTCGTTGTTGTTTCTTACACTACCAAAACGTTGTTTCCCAAAATAATTTGGGAAGAATTTAGTTTTCTTTATTAGATTAGAAATTTTTATGGCATCTTTTGGAGTTATGTCTCGTAACGTTATAATAAAATGATTTCCGTCTAAAAAACCGAGTTTTATTTTTCTTTTGTTCCACTTAAAATTACCTATTTGTAAATTGGGGTGAGAAAATGATTTTATTTTTTCGACACTTGGTTTAAAGATAGATATTTGTTGAGAAGTTATTGCCTTTTTATCTTTTGTTCCGGCAAAACCTATTGCATCAATTCCTTTTCCAATTCCAGATGCTAATTCTCGTAATGCTCTAAATTCATCAATGTCATTTTTGATTAAATCGCACCATAAAAAATCTCTTTCCTCATCTTTTGGGAATGTAGTGTCCAAATTTTTTATAGAACATACTCTTTTATCTTTTGTTATTTCTTCAACAATAAAATCTTCTGCTTTTGCTCTGAATTTAGCATAAACAATTTCCATATAATTTAGATAAAAAGAGAGTATAAAAAGTTATATTGAACGTTATGTTTATATAATAATTTTGGTTTATTTTCTTGAGGTGTTTTATGGGTGATAGTGTTTATGGAAGTGAAGGTTTCTATTATGGCGAACGATCGTCTTTTAACCCATATAATGGTAATTACGTAGGATATAGATTAAATCAACATGGTTTAGGGTTTCCTGGTTCTCCTCAAACAGCAAATCAAGTGGATGAAACTGTTAAGGCAATAAAACAGGGTGTAACTGCTTTTGAAGTTACTATGTTAGATGCGAATAAATCTGAGACAATTCCAAAAGAACATTTTAAAGAGATGCGTCAATTAATGAAAATATCTGGTGTTAGACCAAGTATGCATGCTCCAATTATTGATCCAAGTGGATTCTCAAAAGAAGGGGGATATAAGGATGAAACTAGAATTGATAATGAAAGAAGAATGTATGGAAATATACAGAAAGCTTATGAACTGGATCCTAAGGGAAATACTCCGGTTGTTTTTCATTCTACAGGTGTTGTTCCTGGTGCAGATTGGAGAAAAAACTCTGATAATAAAGTAGAAATAAATCAGATGCCAATAGTTAATAGAGATACTGGAATCGTTACGAATGTTGCTACATCTAGATTATATAATCCACTGAGGCCAAAGTCCCTTGAAAATGGCGGAGAAAAATACACTGTTGAAGAAAAATTAGATACAGCGAATCATTCTGAGTGGAGAAAGAAAATTGAAGAATTAACGACTTTGAATAAACATGCTTCTGATTTAATTGGT
This sequence comes from Candidatus Woesearchaeota archaeon, assembly GCA_964470085.1. Taxonomy (GTDB): domain Archaea; phylum Nanobdellota; class Nanobdellia; order Pacearchaeales; family GW2011-AR1; genus JAGVXH01. The sequence continues at coordinate 5,508 of CAYXZJ010000018.1, read as the reverse complement.
TATGATAATCCGGCTATTTTGGCTAAGTATGCAAATCAGACAATTTATCCGACAGAGGACGGCAAATATGTGGCTGCTAATCCAAAAAATCCAAGTAGTTGTGGTATTGCTTTAAATACTGCTCAAGAAAGAGATGCTTATCAAAAGATTCAACAAGCTGATGTCTTTATAGATAGTGTTCAATTAAATTTTAATGATGCCTTTGAAAAAGCTTATCAGTTTGGAACTGATGACCAGAAAAAGGATTTGAAAAAATTAGCGGAGCAATATTCTAACAATATGAATAAAATAGCAAATAATGGACCGACAATTTCTGCTCCAATTGAGAAACAACATGTGTTAAATAATGCAATAGAAAAGTTAAAATTAATAACGGCAGGTAAAAGTCCTCAAGTTTTTGTTAAAGCAGAAGATTTTGCATTAGATAAAGCGGCTGAAACTTTTGGTAATTTGGCGGTTAAGTCTTATAATGAATTTAAGAATAACGCTCCAGTTATTGCAATAGAAAATATGTTTCAGGGCATGGCTTTTGCTAAAGGAGAACAAATGGCTGAACTTGTTGAAAAGTCGAGACAAAAATTTATTGACAAGATGGTTGATTCAAAAAAAATGTCAAAAAATGAAGCAAAAAAAATTGCTGAAAAACAAATTGGTATGACTTTAGATGTTGGTCATTTAAATTTATTCAAAAAGACAGGTTTTGATGATAAAGATTTAGAGAATGAAACAAAAAAAATGGCTCCATATGTTAAACATTTACATATGACGGATAACTTTGGTTATGAAGATACACATTTGGCTCCGGGGATGGGAAATGTTCCATTTAAACAAATACTTGCTAAACTAGAAAAAGAAGGACGTTTAGATGAAATGAATAAAATAATTGAATCAGGAGCATTCGTCGCTGAATTTAAAAAATCTCCATTTCCATTAACATTAGCTGCAATGGGTTCGCCAATATATGGCGCGAAAATGGAATCTTATTGGGGCGATGCTCAATCATCTTTTGGTGGATATTTTAGTGGTTATGGAACATCTAATCCATCTATACATCAATCATTGTATGGTAGTGGGTTTTCTACTCTTCCGATGGAGTTTGGCGGAAAAGTGGCACAAAATAATTCTAGATTTAGTGGGGATAGTATGAGTTAAATTTAGAATTTCACTTCGTTCAATTCTAATAAAAAATATCCCTCCACCCTAACTCGTCGAAGCATTTCGTAACATAATCTAATTTTTTTACAATGTTACTCAAAGCATCTCCTCCAATCGAACTTAATCAACTATCTGAAGTCTTGTTTAATTCAGTGGCTGGTGTTAAATTTAGAATTTCACTTCGTTCAATTCTAATAAAAAATATCCCTCCACCCAGAATCGAACTGGGACATCGCGGGCTCTGCAATAACAAAGCCGTTTGAAGACGGACTAAAACGCTTTCATTCTTATGTGCTATAGCACCATGTCGAGCGCACTTCTACAGCCACGTGTTCTACCTTTGAACTATGGAAGGATAAATGTGAAAGTTATTTATATTTTATAAAGATAACGATTAAAATAAAATGCGAATAAAAAATGAATTTCGCACGAATATTATTTAAAATGATTTTTTAGCTTCACCACTTGAGATTGCTTTTAATGCGTCTGTTTCAGACATTATTTTACACATTCCACATCCGCAAACAGAACATTTTCCCTTTGCCATGTATCCGCCACGTGTAGTTTTTGTCATTAGTACGTCATTCATCTTTTGTTGTGATTTACACTTCATACATCTTGCATCCATTTTTTACCTCCTTGTAATTTATAATTTGTGAATTTGAGTTTTTTCTCCACAAGCTAAACATTGAACATATACTTTTCCCTCACTTTCAATAATTTTTGTATCTGGTTTTTTACAGTTTGCACATAATACAAATTGAGATACGTACCGTAAGATTTTATCGTTGATTTCCTTACTTGACAATTTTCGTGCAAATATTAATCGTTCATTTTGAATTTCGGCTTGACTAGCCAATTCCTTTGTTAGAAATTTGATTATATGCTGTGGATCTCTTCTTATGTGAGACGCAATTTGTAAAAAATTAGTAATTACTGTTCTATTTTTTTCGTGATGTCCTGTTACTTTTGGGACTTCAAACCTTTCGTGTGATTCTTCAATATTAACTTCAACGTTTTCATAAGCAGTGTTTAGTAAATCATCATAATTCATAAATATTCAGAAATAAGTTATCTTTTTAAGGGTTTAGATATACTTTGGATAATCATAAAATTTATAAATGGTTTTCATTTCATTATTTTGTATTTTAATAAATTAATTCTATGCAAAATGGATAAAGAAATTGAAAAAAACATTTTAAAAACAGGAACAAGTTTAGTTGGACTTGTGTGTAAAGATGGGGTTGTTATGGCCGGAGATAGAAAGGCAACAGCTGGTGGTAGTATAATTGTTAGTAAAAATGTTAGAAAGGTTGTTCCTATAAATGATTATTTAGTTATTTCTGGGACTGGTAGTGTTTCAGACATTGAACTTACAAAGAAAACAATCAAGGCTGAGTTGAAGTTAAAAGAATTAAGAGATAAAAGAAAACCAACGGTTAAGGAAGCTGTTAATTTGATTGCTGCAATAGTATATCAAAACATTAGACAACCTTCTACTATGGTTTTCATGGCTGGTTTAATGGTTGGTGGTGTTAATAGTAATGGTACTGCCGAATTATATTCTGTTGAACCTGCAGGTAGTGTTTCTAAGGTTGAAGATTTCGATGCAAATTTTTCTAGTGGTATGCCATATATTTTGGGTATGTTAGAACAAAATTATAAGAAAGATTTAACAGTTAAGGAAGGTATTGTTTTGGCGGCTGATGCAATTAAGTCAGCAATTGAAAGAGATACAGCTTCTGGATATGGTGTAGATATTGTAACTTTGACGAAAGACGGAATAAAATACGTTTCTAATCAAAAGGGTGAATGGGTTTATAGCGAAGAATAATAATTATTATATTAAAAAATGGCAGATATTTTGAAATTAATAGAAGAAGAATTACCACAAGGTGTTGTAAAAGCGATTATCTTTGAAGGTGCAAATATAGTTGTGTATACGGGTGATGTTAGTTTTTTTAGAAGTGGTGAGGAAGAAATAAAAAAACTGGTAAATAAAATTAAGAAAAGAATTGAATTAAGAGCAGATAAATCTATTTTAATGGATAACGAATTTACTGAAAAAAAAGTAAAAGAAATAATTCCTGCAGAAGCGGATGTTGAAAGAATTTTATTCGATCCACAAAGAAGTATAATTGTTATTGAAACAAAAAGACCTGGATTGGCTATTGGAAAATCTGGTAGTTTCTTGAAAGAAATAAGAGATACTACTATGTGGACGGCAACAGTTCAAAGAAGTGCAGCTATTAAATCAAAAATTACTGACAAAATTAGAGAAGTTTTATATGTCGATAATAATTATAGGAAAAAATTCTTAAATTCTGTTGGGGAAAAAATATATACGGACTGGAATCCGGACAAAATTGAAGAATGGGTTAGAATTACAAGTTTGGGTGGTGCAAGACAAGTTGGTAGAAGTTGTTTTTTATTACAAACTCCGATTTCAAAAATATTAATTGATTGTGGAATTAGTGTTTCTGCCACAGGAAGAGATCAGTTTCCATATTTAGATGCTCCAGAATTAGATTTGTCTCAGATTGATGCCGTTATTCTTTCTCATGCTCATCTGGATCATTCTGGTTTAGTTCCATATTTATATAAAATGGGTTATAGGGGTCCAACTTATATGACGGCTCCTACGAGGGATATTTCTGCTTTGATGGCATTAGATTTTATTGGGGTTGCATATAAACAAGCTGTTGCTCCATTATTCAAGTCTTCAGATGTTAGAGATATGGTTAGGCATTCAATTGTTTTAGATTATGGAGAAGTTACTGATATTACGCCTGATGTTAGAATTACATTGTATAATGCTGGTCATACATTGGGTAGTTCAATGGTCCATTTTAATATTGGTAATGGTTTACATAATTATCTTTATACTGCTGATATGAAGTTTGGAAAAACACGATTATTAGATCCGGCAAGTACATATTTTCCTAGGTTAGAAACTTTGCAAATTGAATCAACGTACGGTGGAAAAGATGATAACTATCCTTCAAGAAAAGAATCTGAAGAAGTAATGTTAAATTTTGTTAATGAGGTTATTGCCGATGGTGGAAAAGTTTTATTTCCAGAATTGGGAACTGGTCATGCTCAGGAAAAAATGTTAGTTTTAGAATCTGCAATGAAAGAGGGAATTGTTCCAAAAGTCCCAATTTATGTAGATGGTATGATATGGGATATTAATGGGATTCATACGGCTTATCCAGATTATTTAAGTAATTCAATAAGAGCTAGTATTTTTTCTGAGAATAATCCATTTTTGTCAGATGTTTTTAAGCGAGTTGGTTCTCCAGTTGAACGAAAAGCAGTTATGGAGGGTGGTCCCTGTATTATTCTTGCAACTTCTGGGATGTTAGTTGGTGGAGCATCTGTTGAATATTTTAAAGAATTGGCTGATGATTATAGAAATGGTTTATGTCTTAGTTGTTATCAACCACCAGGAGGATTGGGACGACAAATTAAGGATGGAGTAAGACATGTGGTTTTTCAGTTTAATGATCATGAAGAAGTAATTGATATAAAAATGAAATTTTTGAGTGTAGATGGGTTTTCTGGACATGCTTCAAGAAATGAACTTATGGCCTTTATTGGGAATCTACAGCCAAGACCTAAAAAAATAATAATAAATCATGGAGAACAAACTAAATGTTTAGATTTTGCTTCTAGTATTCATCGGGCGCAAAAAATTGAGACTGTTGTCCCGAAAAATTTAGAAACAATAAGGCTAAGATAGTTGGATAAAAATAATCCACAAAGGTTATAAACTCATATTTACTTTATTCTATAGAAATGGATGGCAGAGTGAAGTAAATGATTAATGTTTTTATTCTAAATTTTGGAGGAAAATTGTATGGCATACGATGATGAACCAAGGCAAATGTTTAAAGCAGTATGTTCTGACTGTGGTCAAGAATGTGAAGTTCCATTCAAACCAACAGAAGGAAAACCCGTAAGATGTCAAGAATGCTTCAAAAAAAGCAGACCATCTAGAGGTAGAAACTTTAACAATAGAGGTTCTGGTAGATTTGGCGGACGGGGAAACGGAAGATTCGGTAGTGACAGACCTAGAGAAGTGCATAAGGCAACTTGTGCTGATTGTGGTAAAGAATGTGAAGTTCCATTCAAACCAACGGGCGATAAACCTGTTTATTGTAGAGATTGTTACGCTAATCACAGAAATTAAGTGGATATAATCCACATTTTTTATTTATTTTTTATTAACATTTAAAATCAGGATAAAAAAATGAAAACGGAAATTTTAAAAGAATTGAAAGAACATAGTCCATTTACGATTGTGGCTGTTGTAGTGTCTATAGTTTTAACTTTAGTAATTTCTCTTTTTAC
>CAYXZJ010000017.1:0-10809 GCA_964470085.1 Candidatus Woesearchaeota archaeon | reverse complement strand
ATAGTCCCGTAGTCTAGTGGTCAAGGATATCGGACTCTGGATCCGGTGACCGCGGTTCGAATCCGCGCGGGGCTATAATTCTTTAAACTTAGAATGAGCGCGGATGAGAACCTTCGAATCCGAACAAAACGCTTTGAACAAAAGTATGTATTTTTTTTGATTTGTGAGATGCATTTTGAGAGTAGCGCGGGGCTATAATTCTTTAAACTTAGAATGAGCGCGGATGAGAACCTTCGAATCCGAACAAAACGCTTTGAACAAAAGTATGTATTTTTTTTGATTTGTGAGATGCATTTTGAGAGTAGCGCGGGGCTATAATTCTTTAATAACTATCTTATATAAAACTAAAAAAATTCAAAAATCTTTATAAACTCTAATCTCTTAAGAAAAACATGAGTGTGAATAAAAGAGGGCAGGTTACATTATTTATAATATTAGGAATTGTCGTTTTTGCAACGGTAATCGCATATATTGTTTGGGTAGAACCAGCATTAAACACTCAAAAAAGCGTTAATCTAAATTTCGATGCTTGCGTAAAAAAAGTAGTTTCTGATGGAATTGAAAACCTCGCAATAACTGGCGGATTCCAAAATCCAACAAATTATATAAGAATAAAAGAAAATGATTCAATCCAAACAATCCCTTATTTTGTTTATACAAATTATTATCTTGAAACAGGAAATGTAGAAGTTCCATTCCCAGAAGAACAATTTCAAAAAGAATTAGCAGGTTATACACAAGAATCAATCGAAACGTGTTATTCTAATAATGTAAAGAAATTACAAGAACAAGGATATAATGTTGAAAAAGGTGATATATCGGTGGATATGCAAATATTACCAGAAAGGGTAAAAGTTTCAATAAATGCCCCAACAACAATTGAATCTCAAGAATATGAAAATATAGAAATTGAAGTACCATCTGAAATTTACGGCATATTAGAATTATCAAGTAATATAATTCAGAAAGAAGTTTTAGGAGAAGATTATGATGTAGATCTAATAAACCTGATGCAAATATATACTGGTTATTCTATTTTTGCTGAAAGAAGAGCAGATACAAAAATTTATACAATACAAGATAATACATATGGGGTTAAATATAAATTTGCAAGTCAATCAAAAGTCATTCCAACGGCATCAGAATTAGTTGATGCATATGTAGAATCTATAGAGGAGAATATGGAAAATGAATAAACATTTATTATTATCATTATTATTAATAGTATTATTACAATTTACTGTAGCTGATTATTGTTGTATGAAGGATGCCGATGGAAATTTTTGTACTTCAATGACAGAAGAGAAAATAAACGATGGTAAATGTACTGATGCTAATCCATTACAAACAGCATGTTCTTCTACAAGTTATTGTAAAACGGGTGTTTGTGTAAGTTCAACAACTGGAAGATGTGTTTCAAATGTTCAAAAGGCTGTTTGTGAAAATAATTCGGGTACATTTATTGATGGAGATATTAGAGATCTTCCTAGATGTCAAGTTGGTTGCTGTAAAGTAGCTAGACAGGCCACGTTAAAAACAAGTCAAGAATGTACTACACTAGGGACTCAATTAGGTTTAAAGGTAATTTTTGATAATACAATTCAAGATGAAATGAAATGTGTTAGTTCTTTAAATACTGAAGAAGAAGGTGCTTGCGTAACACAAACTACAACAAGTAGAACATGTCAAAGAAAAACCAGAGCAGAATGTGGGGGAGAAGAAGGAATAATTTTAGAAACAGGAAATAGAAAAAATGAATCTAGTAGTAAAACATTTTATTCAGGATATTTATGTTCAGCTACGATTTTAGATACAACTTGTTCTAAACAAATGTCAACAGTTTGTGAAAACCAAGATGTCTATTGGAAAGATAGTTGTGATAACTTAGAAAATATAGTTTATGATAATTCAAAAATGAATAATGATAAATACGATACTTTAAGTTATAACGATGGTAAAATCATGAAAAAACCAGACGATAGTGCAACTGATATAGATGGAAATTGTGATTATGTGGCAGGAACTATGTGCTCAATATGTGAAAACAAAATATGTGGAAACACAATTTCTTCGAAAATTTCACATACATGTAAATCAACATCATGTACATATACTTTAGCAAATAAATCAAAAATTACATTAACAAATATGGAATCAATTTGTATAACAGATGAGGAAAATTGGAACCATCCGTTATATGTTAATGAAAATGGATCAATAATATCAAGAGGAAATGGGCTAGATTTACCAGGTTCAGAATATGCTACAATAACATGTAAAAATGGTGATATAGAAGTATTAAGTTGTGGTGAAGGAAGAACAGGAATATGTGTACAAAACACAACAAGGTCAGGAAAAACTTATGCAGGATGTATGAATAATACTGGCTCTCAATGCTCATCTAATAAAGATTCAAGTTCGTGTTTGGCTTCAAATAGAATGTGTAGATGGCTTAATGGTTCTAGTGAGTTATTCAAAACATTAGCAGAGTCTATATCCGAAATACCATCTATAGAATATAAATTTAATGAGTCAGAAGGAATATGTTTACCAATGTATACAACTGGTGGTGATACTACAAGTTCTGGAAGTTCAGCTTTATGTAAAGGATATACACCAATATTCAATGCAACATATCAACAAGGAGGACAAGACGTAGATGATTGGAAAGTAGGATGGTGTAGAACAGTTGGTTGGTTTTGCGGAGAGAGTTGGAAAAATCCAGTTAATTTATCAAATGCAAGATACTATCCAAATACTGATACAAAAAATAATAAAAAAGATACAGGAAAATATCTAGAAAGTGTAGATTGGACAACATCAGCAAATTATATATGTGGAACAGGTATAAGTGATTGTGGTTACTATCCCAATATAGCTGGAGAATATCCCAATCCAGAAAATACATTTGTAATAGCAGGGAATTTGGAAACAAATATAGAAAAGATATATGAATATATAAGTATAAGTAACATCAGCAATAGAATAATAACAGGAATAAATAAAGTAAAGGGGAAACAAATTTAAAATTATAAAATGGAAAAAATATTAAAGATAACAACATTATGTGTTTGTTTTATGTTATGTTTAAATATAGTTTGTGCAGCAGAAAAGATAGGAAGTTTAAAATTATCAGAAGTTGTCAAACAAACACAAAATGATAATTTTTGGAGTGGATGGGGAGGCCCAATTATATCTTACGCAGGTAATGCAATTATTGCTACAATTGTAGCTCTTCATTTTGTTGAGGCTGCTTTTACTATTGGAGGATTAGGTAGTGCTGCATTAATTGGTTTCTCTTTTGGCGCTTCTACACTTACTGCAACGAGCAGTTTATGGGCACTTGGTGGTTGGACAGTTGGTATTGCAGTTATTGTCATTGGAATAGGTACTCTTATTGCTGGTAATATACCAAACTATATAGATCAAACAATACAATATGGATGTGAACCTTGGGATGCGCCATCCGAAGGAAATTGTGAATTATGTAACAAAGGAGATGTTCCATGTTCTCAATATAGATGTGATAGTTTAGGTCATCAATGTGTATTTGATACAGAGTCAAAAATATGTATTTTAAGTCTTGATTCAGATACGGTTCCTCCAGTAATTTCCTTTAATTCTAGCAAATCAAATGGTTATGTATGTGAATCTACAAATCAGAATGGGTGTACTATAAAAAAGGACGATAAAAATACATTACAATCAGGAACTTCATTCATTTTTGGAGTTACAACGAATGAATATGCAAATTGTAAATATACATTTAATAACGAAAATGGAACATATGTTTCATTTGAAGGTTTTGCAATGTATCCACGAGATAAAAGTTTCTATGGCTTATTTGTACCACCTAGTATAGATTCATTAAATAAAGAAGGTTTGGAAATAAATCCAGAAGAAGAAACATATATTTATGTAAAATGTAGTGATAAAAATGGGAATGTGGGCGCCCCATACGAAATAAAATTTAAATATGACCCACTACCAGATGTCACAGATCCTAAATATGAATATTCAAGTTACATTACGCAAAATATCTGTGTTATAAACCAAACAATGCCAATAGAAATAATGGTTACAGATGCAAGTACAGTGAGATGTAGATGGTCTACATCAGCAGATTCATATGCGTCCATGACAAATGATATGCAATGTCCATCGATAGGAATTGGTAAACAATTATGTTCAACTAATTTAACCTCAATATCTGTTGAAGGTACAACATATTATTTTGCTTGTAATGACTCGATGGGAAATTATAACCAACAGTCAAAGAATAATAATGTTACATTAAGAACAGGTTCAGAATTAAAAATTAGAAGTGTAACCCCAACACCAGGAAGTGCATTTTATTATCCATTAACAGAAATGCCAATAAACATAACAGTTGAAACTATGATGGGTTGTAACCAAGGACAAGCGACTTGTTATTTAAAACAAAAAAATCAAGCAACAAATGAATTTCCAACTGGAGATGGAGCTATGTTTGAAAACACAAATAATATTTCGGGAAAAAGTAGTCAGTTATTAAGACTTGGAAACGGAACATATACATACTTAATAACATGTGAAGATGAAGCAGGCCACACAACAAATACGACAACAAACTTCACGGTTAATATTGATACAGAAGCTCCTGTAGTTGCAAGACAATATACTGACAATAATAATCAATTACACGTAATTACATCTTATAATACAACTTGTAGATATACAACTCAAGAAGCTCAAGGATGTGATTTTGAGTTTAACGAAGGATTGAATATGTCACAACAAGGTCAAAGAGAACATTTGTTAAATATACCAGATAAATCTAAAACATATTATATAAAATGCCAAGATCAAAGAGCTGTTTCTACAGATTGTTCTGCAACAATTAAGTACGATAATTAATATGAAGAATAAAAAAGCTCAGCAGGCAGTAGAAGCATCTTTTAGTACGATATTTTCAATATTTTTAATAATTGCATTCATCGCATTCGCATTTGTAGCAATAAAATTTTTCTTAGGATTTAAGACAAGTTCTCAAATTGGTCAATTTTATACAGATTTGCAAAAACAAGTTGATACGGCAAAAACTTCAACGACATCTAGTGCTGAATTTGAAATTAATCTTCCAGAAAAATTAGATTACGTTTGTTTTTTGAATACAACAGAAATGCAAAATAATCCAGATATAGAAATAGATTCTTTTGATAGAGACTCAAATGTTTATTTATTGCCCGAAAAAGAAACAAAGAATTTAGGCTCGAATATGATAACGTCGTTAAATATTGCTGAAATGACAAAAGAACAAAATCCATATTGCGTTTCAACAACAGAAGTTTTAATAATAACAAAAGAAGCATTTTCTAAACTGGTTGTAATAAAATAATAGCTAAATATAAAAAGAAACAACGATAAGATAATATATGGACTTTAAAACGGTGGTTGATAAAAGAAGAAGTGTAAAAAAATATTCTACTAGAATGCCTGATTGGAGAAAAATTCTAAGAGCTATTGATTCTGCAAGAATGGCCCCATCTCCAGGAAATCAATCATTTATTGAATATATTGTAGTAAACGATCCCGAGTTAATAGAAAAAATAACAGAAGCAACTCAACAAAGTTTTGTAGGTAAAGCAAAATATATAGTAGTAGTTGTGAGTAACGCAGCAAAATTAAAATCAAGTTACGCAGATAGAGCAGAAAAATATGCAACACAAGCTGTTGGCGCAGCAATAGAGAATTTTTTACTAGCAATAACGAACCAAAATTTAGTATCGTGCTGGGTAGGATTATTTTATGAAGCAAAAATAAAAGATTTGTTAAGCATATCAAGTTCATTAAAAGTAGAAGCACTTTTTCCAATAGGAATACCACAAAAGGGCGATTCACAATCTGTAAAAAAAACAGCATTAGATAATATAGTTTATTTTAATGAATATAAGAATAAATCTATGAAATAAAATGAAAACAAAAGAATTACAACAAAAGAAAAAACTATCTTGGATATATTTTATTATAATTATATCTTTGTATTTAATACATTCAACAATAGATGCAATAATTACTTATAATACACCATCCACAAGTTTCCCTTGGTGGTCGTCATTTATTATATTGGGATTGTATTATTTACTACCCTTATTAATTTCAATATTTTTGATAATTTTTTATAAAATAAAAATAAAAAATAAAAAATAAAGTTTCTGTGTTTAATAACTTAAATCATCAAGTCCTAAATCATTAACAGAAGTTCTTCTGTCCTCTTCAAAGTGATTTGGTTGGTTTTTACCCAATATATATGGTGATTTAACACCAGTCATAATAGTAATAACCCTAACTCTACCTTGGAATTCTTTATTTACTCTAGCTCCAATAATTACTTGGGCTTCAGGACTCAAATTTTCTGTTACTAATCTACCAATTGTATCGAACTCTTCTAATTTTAAGTCAGGACCGCATGTTATGTGGATTAAAGCACCAGTAGCACCTCTATAATCAACATCCAATAATGGATGAGTTAATGCTTGCTGTACAGCAGCATCTACCTTTGCGTTTGAATTATCTTCACCGATACCTATAACGGCAACGTCTCCGTTCTTCATAATAGAAGAAACGTCAGCATAATCCAAGTTAATTAAAGATGGTAATGTTATAGTTTCAACAATTCCTTTAATCATTGTAGAAACTAATTCATTTGCTACAGCGAAAGCTTGTTCCATAGGCAATTGTCCAGCTATATCAACTAATCTGTTATTATCAAGAACAATAACTGTATCTACGTTTTCTCTTAATTCTTGTAAACCAAATTCAGCTTTGTCAATTCTAGCTTTTTCAGCCTCGAAAGGCATAGTAACAACAGCTATTACAACAGCTCCGGAATCCTTAGCAAGTTGAGCAATTACAGGTATAGCACCTGTTCCAGTTCCACCTCCCATACCAGCCAAAACAAAAACCATATCCGAATTCGCTACAGCTTTCTTAAGGTCAGTAAGAGATTCTTTAGCAGCTTCTTTACCTCGCTTTGGATAACCACCACAACCTAATCCACGAGTTAATTCTTTACCAATAAGAATTTTCTCATCAGTTTTCGTTATAGATAAGTGCAATGCATCAGTGTTAACACCGTAAACAGTAGCACCATTAAGTCCTTTGTTGTAAAGCCATGTTGCCATGTTACAACCACAACCACCACAACCGAAAACTTTTATATTTGCTTTCCCAGATTTCAAATCATCGAAGTTAATACTATTAGCTTCACTATTTTTTATCGCTTCTTTTGCAAAATCAAGTGGCATTCTTTTTTAACCTCCTTTCAGTTAATTAAAAATATTTATGAATCAATCTTTAAAAACTCTTATGTTTTCGAAGAGTTATTTCTTAAGATTTAAAGATCTCTGACAATAAATCAGGTATTTCGTCAAGAGAATGTGTTCTTTTAATATGAGAATTTGAAACAGTTTTATATTCGTCCTTGGGGTCAAACAATATTCCTTTGTAATTTGTCTTCTCAATTCCTTCAAAACTTGTTAATGTATCATCGATTAAAACAATTCCTTCCATTTTATTATATGCGTAATCAATTTTAGAATTTAATGAATTCAAGAAATGAGTTTCTGAAATATAGTTGCCAAAGTTTTTAGTAAGTATATCTTTTATAATATTTGAATGTGTATTTGGTCTTGCAGTTAGACATTTTTGTTTATAATCATAAGATAAATATGATAAAACATCACGTGCTCCCTCAATAGGCTCAACAAAATTTAATAAACCCGAACTGATTAAAAAATCACCAATTTTTATTTTTTCATCTAAAGATATATGTTTATACATTTTCATAGCTCTTCTTTTACTAACTCCACATTCCTGTTGCTCATAAAGAAACTGATCCAAAAGTAATGATGTAGTATCAACAAGAGTATTATCAAAATCCCAAATAATTGTTTTCATATTCTACAAAGTTTTTTTGTGTTTTAAAGATTTTATATTTTAGAAAGAATATAATCTTCCTCACTAATAGAATGAGTTTGTCCGAATTTTACCAAAGTATTATTTATTAAACTCCAATATTTCTTAGGGAATAATTCTTTTAGTTCTAGTTCGACCTTTTCTGGAGTATTTTCCCTCGCCCATTTAAGTTTCTTTGAAATTCTAAAAACATGAGTGTCAACTCCGATAGCAGGAATTCCTTTAGCCTCAGATAAAAAAACATTGGCAGTTTTTCTTCCAATCCCAGGTAATTCAATTAATTCTTCTATAGTTTCAGGAATTTCCTTTAGAGAAAGTATTTTAGATATCATCCAAACGTTTTTTGCTTTTGTTTTGTAATAATTAACGGAACTTATTTCTTTTTCAATATCAACAAGATTGGCCGAAGCTATCTTCTTAAGAGAATTGTATTTTTTAAATAAATTTTCACAAATTTTAATTGTTGTTGTATCACGAGTTTGCGCCGACAACATAATTGAAATCAAAGTTTTCCAATCTTCATTCCAGAGTTCTCCAGCAAGTCTAATATCTTTTGTATTATTCTTTTCAAGGAATTTTAACTGTTTCAATGCAATTTTATAATCCATAAACGAATATAATTAGTAATGTTTAAAACATTTTGTTCTTTAATAATTGCATGAATAAAAAGGGTGATTTTAATTTTGTTACAATATTTGCAATAGTTGCTGGTATTGCTTTTTTAATTTTAGCAATTTCTGGTGCTTCAAAAGTAACCGAAACAAAAAAATACGAAACAAACACGAAAATAACACAAACATTTTCAAATTATTTAAACAGTCTTGAAGCGGGATTTGCAACAAGTAATTTAGGAGAAGTAGATTTTAAGCAACAAGTTGATATAATAAATTACTGTAATTATCACGACGATTTTGGGGATAATGAATTTTCTTTACGAATAGTAAAAAACAAACAAGAAAATTACGGTGCATCAATAACAACATCAAACAAATATGTTTTTTCAAATGAAAACCTAAAAGGCGAAAAAGTTTTTTCTCTGTCACGAGGATTTAATTATCCATATAAAATATCAGATTTTATAATACTAATACCAGATTCAGACAAATATTGTTTTGAATTTGCCCCACAAGTCGTTAGAAAGTCTCTAAACGCATTATCTCAAAACAATTCATTGAATAATTTTCTTTTTGAGAACTGTTTTGACAACGAAGATTATATACAAGTATGTGAAGATGATTCGAGTTGTGATATATCTATAGTTGGAAAGTGTGAAAGTTGTGAATCGGAATACGAATATGGATATGTAGAAAAAGATGGCGAGGATTATTGGTATATATCGGACCTAGTTTATCCCGCAATTTTCAGTGATTACGACAACTACGAATGTAATGTTAATAGATTAATATATAGACAAAAAACAGTCACGGAATTATATCTAGAAAAAATAAAATTGTTAAACAACAAAAATTGTCCAACAATGGATGAAACTCAAGTCGAAAATTGGGAAAAAGTTGTTGATGGAATAGTTACTGTTAAAGATTTAATTGCTAATTATAATGCAATGCAAGATATAGATAAAATAAATTCTGGTTTGAGGTGTAATTTATGGTAAATAATAAAGCTCAAATGAAAATAATGCAAATGATAATAATGATATTAGCTGTTTTTATCTTCTTTGCCCTAGTTGGAATATTTTTGATAAACATTTCTGCAACAGATTTACAGAAAGATTATTTAGAACTTCAAAGAGAATATACAATTTCATTAATAGAAAGTATGGTTAATTCTCCGGAATTTGTCTGTTCATCAAGAGAATCTTGGTGTGTAGATCAAGATAAAGTTGAAATAATGTCCGGAGAATTTGGGAAAAAATACGCCGATTTTTGGGGAGTTAGTTCAATTGAAATACTAAGAGTCTATCCAAATAACGAGACAAAAATAATAAATTGTCCAAATAGTAACTGTAATTATTATAAAATATATCAATCAGAACAAAACGTCACACAAACGTACTCTGCGTATGTTAGTATGTGCGAAAAAGTTTCTGGTGCGAACACAAATTGTGAATTAGTTAAATTCATTTTAGGAATATGAAAACAAACAAAAAAGCCCAACAAGAAATAGCAGGATTTGTAATTATAATTGTAATAGTAGTAATAGCGTTGTTGGTTTTCTTAATAGTAAAAGTTAACGGAGAAAAAGAAGTAAGTACGAGTATTTTATCAGATAATATTATGCAAGCAGTATTACAAACCTCAAGTCCATGTCAATTAAATGGTGAATATAAAATAATAGAAGATTTATTATCGGATTGTTATGAAAATAAACAATGTGTGAATCTAAAAAAGAATAGTTGTGACGTTCTAAATTCGACATTAAAAGAAGTTTTAGATAAAATATTGAGTATGGAAGCAAACTTAAACGCATATCAAATAAATTATACATTTATAACAAACAATGTTTCTTCAGAGAAATTAGTTCTATTTGGAGGCAATTGTACAGGAACAGTTTATGGTTCTGTTCCATTTGGATATATAGTTGACACAAGACTAGGTAATAGTGTCAATATAGACCTAAAAATATGTATAAATTAAATAATTTCTAAAAAAAAATAAAATAAAAAAAAGAAAAAAAAAGGAAAAAATCCTTTTTTTAGTTTTTTAAGATTTAGTTTGTACTAGTAACTGTACCAGTAGCTGTAGAATATATGTTCTTAGAACCAGCAACTAAACTAATAGTCTCTGCATTCTTTAACAATGTATCAACAGCCTTAGTTGTATCAGCAGCTTCATAACCAGCAACTAATAATGCTGTTTTACCAGCTTTATCATATGCAGCAATCATGAATTGACC
>CAYXZJ010000016.1:0-11176 GCA_964470085.1 Candidatus Woesearchaeota archaeon | reverse complement strand
GATACCACAAAGGAAATTCGTATAATTTTGATAAAAATTCTTTAGAAACGTCGTATTTTTCTTTAAAACTATTTTTTAGATTCTCTATTGTAGGAGCAATAACTATTATTGTTTGATTTTTTGTATCATTGTATTCTCCATCTCTTATTGTTAGAAATATTTTATATTCTCCTGGTTCTGAAAAGGTGTATGATAAATTTTGAGTATTTCCCGTTGTTGTTTTTTGGTTATTATGATTTAATATTTTCCATTCATATGTTAAATCTTCAGTTGGATAATTAATATAAGGGGAAAATGTAATTGGATAATTTATTGGAATACTCCTTAGAGGCAAAATTCCTTCAATTGTTGGCTTTACTATTAAATTAATTGATTTCGAATACGTATACAAATTTGATGTTGAATTACTTATAATAAAATTTATTGGATTAGAAACTATATTTAATCCTGAATTTGACAAATTTAATGTTCCAGTATAGTTAAAAATTGGTTCAAAAATGATTGGATCACCTATCAAATTTGATGTTTTATCTTCCATTCCACCTTCACTATATGTTATTATTATATTATTTATTTTAATAACTTGATTTGTATTTAGGGAGGATATTACGAATGGCAACACACAGGTATCTGAACAATTATTAGAATATACTTGAGATAAATAATTATTAGCTGCTGTTTTTATTTCATTATAATTTAATTTGACTTTTGAAGCATCTGCATAAGATGAATGTCGTGTATAAATTGCAAATCCAGCGAATTTTTTGTTTTCATCTATTTGATCAGTTGTTTTTATTAAACCACAAATATTGTTTGGATCTATATTTATGAAATAATTTGTTGTGTCTTCATTTGACGATACACAAACATAATATTTACCAGGACTAAATGGATTAACAAAGGAAGATACATTACACTCTGTTTCATCTTTATGTATATCACATGTACTAGAATGAGTATCAATTGTATCTGTTTCTTTATACACATTAATCGTTATATCTTTTGTGTCTTCTCCTGTCTTATTAAGTCCTACTTTTATTATTGTCGTTGGTTCTTCTAAATTTAAAATCGAACAATATTTCTGACTATTATTTATCTCAAAATTTGAAAATACATTAGATGATAATGGATTAAAACATGAATAATTTGGTTCTGAAAATTTCGAACTAGAAAACTCACTAAAATTCCAATCATATTTATGATCAAAAAAACTAATGGACAGGGGTCTTGTAAATTGTTCTTTAAAATCTGTTGTAAAATTGAATTTTATATCTTTAATAATTAAATCATGTCCATTCTCTCCTTTTATGGAAAATGCTATTGTTTCATTTTTATAAGATAATAGTAAACTTTTTTCCGTTGATGTAGAATACAATACATAATTTGGTTCACAATTATTAGGATAACAAGTGTACGGTTGTCCTTCTTCTAAAATAAGCTTTAGTATGTTTTTTGTGTTTCCGTAAGAACCTAATGTCATATTCAAATCAATTGGTTCGTTAGTTATGTTTAATGTTATATTGCCATCTATTTGGTCAAAGAGAAAATAATCCTTTTCTAAATTAATGTTTTCAACACTTAATTGGCACAATCCTATACTTATAAAAAACACAAAAATGTAAAAAAATATCACTTCTTTTCTCATGTAGAAAAAAGTATTCTATTATTTATAAATATTCTTTAAGTTATTAATTTTCTATTAAAGAAATCGCCCAAGTAACAAAATCTTCGTTTTCGTTAATATCAATTAATTCGTTTTCATTAAAAATGTTAATTAATTTTTGTTGATCTTTTTCCAATCCATAATATTCGAAATAATCATCTCGCATTTTCCTTATTTTTTCTTTATTTGATTCTATAATTTCTGGTTTTGAACTGTCGTTTAATTCTAATTTTGTCTTGAATTTTGTTTTACCTTGATCATAAATTATAAAATTATTATCAAAATAACAAAATACGCTTATGTGACTTTCCCATACCATATTATAACAACTTACATTATTATTATAATTTCTCATTGAAGATAAAATTGTTGTTCCCCAATCTTCGCAATCGCCCGCTCTTCTTACAAGTGTTTCTTTTGGGGTTTGCCAATATTCACTTATATTAAATAATACTATATCATCCTCATATTTTATTCTTGAATTTTGAGCAATAATATCTAAATCTGACTCAATATCTCCTACAAATTTTAATTCTATTTCTTTCAAATACATATTCGTTTCTTCTGGTCTAATGAAACTTTGCATTTCTTCTGGTTCGGATGGTTGTCGCGCACTGTAATTGGACAAAACGAAATTCGAAAAATCATACTCAAATATATCTGAATCATTAATATTCCAAAATCTATAAAACATTAAACCGTTATCTTTCCCAAAACATTCATTTGTATATCCTTTTATAGAAAATGTTGTATGATTTATTGTTTCTTGGTAAAACAATAAGAAATTCCCGTTTTCTGTTTCTCCTATATATATATCATCAACGAATATTTTTCCATCTAATGTACAATTTGTATTGTCATCATAAAAACGAATTAATGTTCGTCCGTCACCTAATTTATCCATAGGAATTATAAATATTAAATTCCCTGATATTTTGCTTACAGATTCTAATAAAAATGAAATTGTGTAATATTGATCTTCATAATTTGGTATAAATTCTATTAATGAATCATTTAAAACCTCCTTACGAATTAATATTTTACCATTTTTTGTTTGACCAAAAGAAATTCCGTCAATTTTCACTTCACCATTTATTTTTGTTTTGTTTTCTAAATCAAAATTAAAAGTAATTATTTGTTCATTCCTTATCAAAATGGATATTAAAACTATAGCCAAAATTGCCGCAATTACAATTAAGACTTTGTCACCTTTTTTAACTTGCATAATCTTCATAGAAAAACTTATTTTAAATATCTAATTATCGAATTCAAGTATAAACAATTCTTCACAAAATATCTTTTTTCTTGCTACAATTTTATATTTTCCTAGATTTTTTGTTGGCGTCAAAGAAGAAATTAATACAAATATTTTGCCACTATCATTCAAAAAATTTTGGGTCTGTTTTAAAAATTTGACAATTATTTCATCACCTTTTTCTCCACCAGTTGTTATTAAACTCGATTCTTCGTCCTCTAGGGGATCTTTTGGTAAATACGGTGGATTAAAAATAATATAATCAAATTTCTCTTTTATATTTTCGAATAGGTCTGTTTGAATTGCATTAAATCCTAATTTTTTTGCTAGATTTACTGCATCTTTGTTAATATCCGCACATAATATTTCAGTAAATCCTAAATCTCTTAATGTCTCCGATAAAATACAACTTCCACACCCCATTTCTAATATTTTTGACTTGGAATTGTCTATGTCCGCAAAATATTCTTGTAAAAATTCTTTAAATAAAAATGAGTCTTCTGCTGGTTCATAAATTAATGACATGCTTTAGTAATAAAATAATTTATATCTTTTTTCGTATTTTTTATCTCTTCTGTCTTTATTATAGAATTCAAATATCTATCTAATCCTACGTCGTTTCTTTCCATTAAGTTTCTATCTTTTCTGAAATTTTTTGAGTCATATATTTTGTTAGGATATGGAATTGTTGATTTGTCAGTAGAAAATGAAAAAAATTTGTAATATAAGCCGTTACTGTTTGGTAATAGTCCTTCGTAATTATTTTTTAGTTCGTCTATTGGTCTTAATTGTTCATAGATTCGTTCTATTATTCTTTCTATTTCTCTTGGTTCGTTTATTACCATAAAAGTCCAACGATGTCTCACAGGTTCTTGTTCTCCCGTTTTTGTTCTCATATTATAAGTTATTTGTCTTTTTACCATATTAAATTATAGATATTTTTATTTAAATTGTTTTTTATATTAAATACCTATTAAGAAGGGACAATTATTTTACTTCTTCGCTAAAAATACTTCCGTGACTTGCATTATTTATAGAATCGTAAAAGTCCATTATCATTCCACTTGGAACTTCCACAATACATGTCAAATCTCCGTTATTTTCCCACTTTTCGTTTACTATGAATTCTTTCAAATATCCGTATACTTTTCCTGTGTATAAAACTGGAACTCTTAATTCAACTTTTTTCTTTTGTATTTTTATTGGCAATATTTTTGATAATTCATCAACTATTTCATTTATTTGAGATTCTATTGATTTATTTTTTACATTTATTCTTGCATCTTTCAATGCATTCATGATTTTATCAGTTGTGTATGGTCTTCCTTCTGGACTTGTTGCATTTCTAGCTAAAAAATCTACAACTTGTTTATACTTTTTATCTTGTTCTTCTTTAAAATATTGAGCAGGTTTAACTATCTCTCCTGATTTTATTATTTTTGTTGCGACTTCTAACAAATCTGACGTTTCAAAGTTCGTCATTAAATCATCTTTTGATGCATGTTCTCCACTTTTTAAATTATAAAAAATATCATCAACCAAAACTGCAGAAGATACATTGCCTTCGCCTTTTGAAACTTTTATGGCTTCTTCTAAATCAACCAAAATCTCAAAATGTTTTCCACCTCGTTTTATTCTAGCTGTCGTTTCAACCATATACGTTATTACCTCTAAAACTTTATTAAGCTTTTGTTTATAATTTAATTTCTGAAGGTTTTATGTAAGAAATTTTTTCACCTTCAACGCAAGCGATGTCAAATCTGTTTTTATCGAATTTTTCGCCCTCAATTTCTTTGAATATTGATAGAATTTTTATAATTGCATCTTCTCTCGAGTCACCTTTTTTGTATTTTTCTCTTAATTTTTCTTTTAATTTTGTATCATTTTCACCTATAGCATTTGCGTAATATCTTAAATAATTTCCTGTAACATCTGTTGTATACAAAGATAAATCTCCTGCAAACATCATTGAAACACCAAAAGGTCTTGCTCCGCCGTAATGAGAAAATTGTTGTTTTATGTCTGCTATTTCTTTTACTATTGATTCAACTGCTGCTGGAGCGTCGTAAGTTAATCTGTGTTTTTGAGCGGCAATTCTTGCTTTGTCAATTAAAACACGTGCGTCACTTCCAATTCCAGCACTGACACAAATAATATGATCATCTATTTCTTGAATTTTATTTGCAGATTCTGAAACTACTAAAATGTCGTCTTGTCTTCTATCCGAAACAATTACAACTCCATTTTTATAAATCCAACCAATTGACGCACTTCCAAGTTTTACTGTTCTTTCTGCATATTCTACTTGTATAATGTGGCCGTCTGGAGCAAAAGTTGTGGCTGCTCTATCATAGCCCATTTGTTGATGTTGTATATCGTCCATAATATGATTAGGTTAAATTTAATATTTAAAAGTTTTGGTATAATTATTCTTTCTTAAGAGTAATTTCTATTGTAGAAACGCAGACTTTTTTCTCGCCTTCACGCTCGAATTCTTCAGAGTCGGTTACTATTTTCGTTATTTTTACCTTTTGTTCAGTTAGAAATTTTCTTTTTGCTACTTCAACAACATCTACTGCTTTTGAAATAAATTTTCCTCTAGCTTTGATTATAACTTCGTTAGCTCCATTATTGAATTGAACCATTACACTAGTTACGTAATTCATAAATGGTTTTCCACCAATCATTACAGAATTGTCATCCTTTTTATCCATTTTATTCCTTTATTAACTTTTTATTCATCTTACTGATTCTACCTGTATAACCGGCAACTTTGTTTCTTAATCTTTTACTTGGTAAAGTGTTTCCTAAAGATTTTTTATTAAATTCAAAACTTTCATCAAAAGATTCTGGTGTAGATTCTACTAATTGTCTTGCCGTTCTTTTGATTAATGTTGACTTTATTCTTCCCATTCTAACTTTAAAAAAATCTGCTTTATAAGCATTTTGGTATTATTAAGTTAAATTGCACCTAATTGTCTTAATTTCTCGTTTATAGCATCCAACTCAGAATCTATTTCAGTTTTCAAATCCACTTTTTCCTCTTTTTGTTTTGATTCTTGTTTTTTCTCGACGACATCGACCTTCTTTTCTTCTTTTGGTATTTTAATTACTGGTAATTTTGCTTTCATTTCTCTTAAAGAAAATGCTATTTTGTTTAGAATTTTTTTTATTTCTATTTTAATTATTTCTTCTTGTTGACAGTATTCTGCACATTTTAAAGCGTAATTTCTAGAAATTAAAACACTTGATTTGGAAGACAATAAATCCATTTTAGCTGTTTTGTATAATTCAGGATCTAAGGTATAAAATATTGGATTACTTTCAACCTCTTTTTGCTTTTTTTTAGCAACCATTTTAAATCTCCCCAAAAATATCAGAATCAAATTTTGTCAACTTTTGATTAATTTTTTTCATTTCAGTATCCCAATTACTGATTTCTTGTATTTGTTTTGTTTTCACATCTCTTAGCAAATCAACTTGTTTTGATAATTCTCTTATTTGTCCTTGGATGTCGGATAATGCATTCTGTAATACACTAAGCTTGTCTACTTTTACGAATATATTTTGCTTTTGTAATGGCGAAGATTGCGAAACAGGAATTTTTATATCATATTGATAGTTTGAAGATTCTTCTTCGTTACTTTCATCATTAATAACTGATTTTATCATATTTTGATTTATATTATCTGATTGAGAATTGTATGTCTCCCCAATTAATGATTTGTTTTGTGCTTTAGAATCATCTCTTTTTATCTTAAACAAAGCCATGATATTTTCTGATTTTCTATCTTTTTAAATACTTATCTTAATTTTATAATGACTACATGAGAAAAACAACTAAAACAAAAAAATATTTTAAATTGCACTCAATTGCTTTAATTTCTCATTTATAGCGTTTAACTCATTATCTATTTCTGTTCTTAAATCCACTTTTTCTTCTTTTGGTTTTGATTTTAGTTTTTTCTCGATAATTTCAGTTTTCTTTTCTTCTTTTGGCAATTTAACTGTTGGTAATCTTGTTTTTACTTCTTTTAACAAGGATGAAATTCTCTCTAGAATCTTTTTTATTTCTGTTTTTATTATTTCTTCTTGTTTACAATACTCTGTACATTTCAATGCGTAGTCTCTAGAAATCAAAATGCTTGACTTGGAAGATAGTAAATCCATTTTAGCTGTCCTATATAATTCAGGATCTACAGTATAAAAAATAGGATCACTTATAATTGCTGAGTTTTGCTTTTTTTTAGCAACCATTTTAAACTTCTCCAAAAATATCAGAATCAATCTTTGTTAACCTTTGGTTAATTTTTTTCATCTCAGTATCCCACTCATTAATATCTTCTATCTGTTTTGTTTTTGTATCTTTTAATGTTTCTACTTGTTTTGATATTTCCCTTATTTGTCCTTGGATTTCTGATAAAGCACTCTGTAATGCGTTGAACTTGTCAATTTTTACAAATATATTTTGTTTAGATGGAATTGGCATTGCATTTTGATATTTTGGGTCCATTTCTTTTTCAGCACTAAATGGTTCACTACTATAATCATCTGAAGAATCATCGTTTATAGCAGATTTTACTAATCTTTGATTAAAATCGTCTACTTGTGAATTTGAATTTCCTGCTAATGATGGAAGTTCGTGAGCTTCCTCTTCGGAGAATTTATTTTGTAAAGGAGGTAATCTTGATGCCGATAATGGTAATTCTGGAATATTATCTCGTGATTTGAACAACCCCATAACCATTTTTATTTTTGCTTCTTTTTAAACACTTATTTTAATTTAAAAATGACTACAAACTCAAGAATGAAAATATTTAAAAAGAAATATACATTTTGTAATGTTATGCAGGATAAACTTCTATATAATTTAGTTGAAGATATTGCGGGTGAGGGTAATGGTAGAATTGTTGAAATGTTATTTAATAAAAAGGATGTTAATGAATTTTTGATTGCAAAAAAGATGGATTTGACAATCAATCAGGTTCGAAATATTTTGTATAAACTTTCAAATTTCGGATTAGTCTCTTTTATAAGAAAAAAAGATCAAAAAAAGGGATGGTATATTTATTATTGGACATTAAATAACGAAAAATCTCTGGCATTAATTCAAAATTATATGAGAAAGAAGATTGATGCATTAGAGGAACAATTGAATAATAGAGAAACAAAAAGATATTATACTTGTCCATATTGTCATATTGAAGTTAGTGAAGATGTTGCACTTGAAAACGGATTTAGTTGTGATGAGTGTGCAGAAATATATAAATTAACCGATAATACTCCTTTTGTTAGAGACATAAAGTCAAAAATAACACGATTAAATAACGAAATTACAGAAATAGAAAAAGAATTAGATGACGTAAGAGAAAAAGAAAGAAAGAAAATAGATAGACAAAATAAAAAAATTGCAAGTAAAAAAGAGGAGGAAAAGAATATTAAAAAGTTGGCGACTGCAAAGAAGAGAAAAGAAACAATGGATGCCAAAAGGAAAGTTTTAGCAGAAAATAAAACTGATATAGTAAAGAAGAAAACCTCTACAAAAAAAGTACCTGTAAAAAAAGTATCCGTAAAAAAAACTCCTGAGAAAAAGACTTCTACAAAAAAGAAAAGCGAGAAGAAAGCATAAATAAACATTGAGACTATATACGTGAAAATCCCAAAAAAAATTTTAGATAGTGCGACTAATAAGTTGATACTTACTAATGTAATTGTATTTCTAGTTGTCTGGATTTTATCTCTGTTTTTTAAAAAAACTATTATTCCATATCTTGCTTTGCAACCTTTAGCAATAATCAATGCACAATATTTGTGGACTATTGTAACTAGTATGTTTGTTCATTTTAGTTTATGGCATTTATTAGTTAATATGATTTCTTTATATTATGTTGGAAATTTTATTGAAAAAATAATTGGGAAAAGAAGAATTCTTTGGGTATATCTTTTATCTGGTGTTTTTGCATCGTTATTTTGGACATTAGTTTCTGGATTTTTTGGAACTGGATTTTTTATTAAAATATTTGGAGATCCTATTTCATTTGGAGTGGGTGCATCGGGTGCTGTTTTTGGATTAGTTGGATTATTATCTATACTTACGCCAAAAAACAAAATTTACATGATTGCAGGACCTTTAATTGCTATAGTTATAGAATATATATTAATGGGAATTTTGCCTGAAACTTCGGCTTTGATGATAATTATTGATTTACTTATTTCTGGATATTTTATTTTTTGTGTTATTTGTATGTTTGATCTTAGTGGAAATATGAGAAAGTTTTGTGTTCCTCTAATGTTAAATATGTGGATGTTACCCCTTGTATCTATTATTCCTCTAATAATTGTATGCCTATTCGTAGATTTACCTATTGGAAATATGGCTCATCTTGGTGGATTATTATTTGGTGTTCTATATGGTTTTATTCTAAAAAAGAAATATCCAAAAAAATCAAAATTAATTTCTAAAAGATTTGAACAAAAATGAGAAAGAATAGAGTTAAACAATATTACAAAGAAAGTTGGAATTTAATAAAAGAATCAAAATGGTTTACCGTTTTTGCATTTGCTTTGTTTTGTTTTTGTTTTGTTTTGGGATTTATTCTTAAGATATATGAGACCGAATTATTGGAAATAATAAATGAAATGTCTGTTAATTTCGACGGATTGAATACTTTTGAGATTATTTTAAAAATCTTTTTTAATAATTCTAAATCTAGCTTTATGTCTATTATATTTAGTATTGGTTTACTTGGGAGTTTAGGAATTTTTACTTCAATATTTAATGGTTATTTAGTTGGTTTTGTTTCTCGAAAATCCGTTGAACTTAAAGGTTTAAGTGTTCTTTGGAGATTGATTCCTCATGGAATATTTGAATTAACCGCAATTTTTTTATCTATTGGACTAAGTGTTTGGTTGGCATATCAATTTATTGAAAATTGTCTTAAAATAAAAGAAAAAAGAAAAAAACTTCTTTGTATTATCATAACATCTTTGTTAATTATCCCACTTTCTTTTTTGACAAGTATTGGAAATAAGGTTTATGGATTAATTTATTCTGGAATAGTTATTTTATCAATTATTTTTGCTATTGCTCGTTGTAAAAATAACAAAAAAATGAAGAAATATATTGTTAGTGTATTGAGAACATTTTTTATTATTATTTTACCATTGTTATTAATTGCAGCATGTATCGAAGGTATACTAATACTAATATTACCCTAAATCCTTTCTAGAAATTTTCTTACTTCATCGATTGTTTTACATTCTGAGATCCATTGTGGTCGTAAACTTGTTTCTATGTTTCTAAACATCCAGTATACGTGTTGATTAATCTCTGTTATTGATTTTCTTTTTTCATATTTTTCATATAATTCTAAGAATTCTAATATTTGATTTTTTACGTTTTCATTGTTGTATTCAAATTTTTGATTAAAAATCCACGGAGAATGTTGTGCTTCACGTCCAATCATAACAAAATCACAACCCGTTTTTTTTAATAACTCTAAACCTTCCTCGTACGTTGTAATATCACCATTTGCAATAATTGGTATACTTACTTTTTCTTTTATTTGTTTCATTATTGTCCAATTAACCTTTTTAGCGTATTTTTGTTGTACTGTTCTTCCATGAACAGCAATTGCTGCAACTCCACAAGCTTCTAACATTTGACATACTTTTACTGCATTAATATTTTGGGCATCGTAACCTATTCTTATTTTGCATGTAACTGGTTTAGAAACCTCTTTGACTAATTTTTTTATTATTGCTTCTAATTTTTCTGTATCTTTTAATAACGCACCACCGCAACCTCGGTTAACATATTCTTCTAGTGCGCAACCTACATTAAAATCGATTATATCTGCATATTCTTCTATTAGATGTGCGGATTTTATTATATTTTCTATGTTAGAACCTATTAGTTGAATAGATATTGGTCGTTCTGATTTTTGAATATTAAGTACTTCTTTGATTTCATTTTTAGTTTTTTGAGCTAGTAAATCAGCGTCATACATTTGTGTATAAATTAATCCTGCTCCATTTTTTTTACATAATAGACGAAAAGCAGTACAATTTACCGCGGCCATGGGAGCCAATATAAAATCATTTCTTATAGAAACATTACCAATTTTTTTGTATTCCATATAAAAATATTATTTACTCTAATTATAAGTCTTTTTAGATACTAATTATTATGTGACCTATGTTCTTTTATATATATTCCAACCACAATCCCTACACAAAGAATTAATACGAAAATTAAA
>CAYXZJ010000015.1:0-13658 GCA_964470085.1 Candidatus Woesearchaeota archaeon | reverse complement strand
CCCTTAACTTCACCACATCTCCCACGTCTTTTCAAACAGGGATTCGGTTTGCCCTCTTTCCTTTTCGCTCTCTGCTAATAAGGAAATCACTAGTTTGTTTTCTTTTCCTGCCGGTACTAAGATGTTTCAATTCCCGGCGTCATTTTACCTTACGGTATGATTAAACATGTTTCACATTCGGAGATCTTGGGATCAAAAGTCGCATGCACTTCCCCCAAGCTTATCGCAGCTTGCCACGTCCTTCGTCAAAATATAAGCCAAGCTATCCGTCTAACAGCCTTGTAGGAATTTTGCTTTCGCAAAATCTTAAATCTTCCTTTTCTTTATTTCGCCTTATTTCTTATACTGTTCTCATTGACTATAAGTCTCAAACTCCCCCCTTAAACATTTTAAGAGGTTCATCGGTTGAATTTGAATCTTTCGATTCAATGGACCTGCCGTGAGTCGAACACGGGTCTCCTCGGTGCAAGCGAGGTGTTATACCATTAGACTACAGGCCCTTTGAAAACTAGATGTGATTTAGTTCTAATATTATGATTATTCTTAATTAAATTTAAGGAGGTGATCCATCTGCAGGTTCCCCTACAGATACCTTGTGACGACTTGCGCTACCTTGTCATAATAAGAATCTTCTTCAAATAAGCTTCTTCCCACCATAACTCGGTTGCGATGACGGGCGGTGTGTGCAAGAGACAGGGACTTATTCACCGGACATTGCTAATATCCGATTACTACGAATTCCAACGTTATGAGGGTGGGTTGCAACCCTCAATCTGGACTGAGATATACTTTAGGGGATTAGCTTCTCCTCTCGGAGTTGCGTCTCATTGAATATACCATTGCCGCGCGCGTGTAGCCCAGGGGATTAGGGACATACCACCTAACGTAGCCCGCACCTTCCTCCTTGTTACCAAGGCAGTCCCAATAATGTACCCATTTCTGTAGTAATTATTAGCACGGGTCTCGCCTGTTACCTGATTTAACAGGTCATCTCACGACACAGGCTGACGTTGGCCATGCATCTCCGCTCAGCGTGTCAGGTAAGCCCTTTAGACTGACCTTCATTCTGCTGTCGCTCCTGGTGAGGTTCACGGTGTAGAATCTGATTGAACCGCACGCGTCACTCGTTGTATGTCTCCCCGCCAATTCCTTTAAGTTTCGACCTTGCGACTATACTTCCCAGGTAGTTCACTCTTCGGCTTCCCTTCAGCACCGAATCCTCCCTAAGAGGGCCCGATGTTTAGTGAACAGTGTTTACTGCCAGGACTACACGGGTATCTAATCCGTTTTGCGCCCCTGGCTTTCATCCCTCACTGTCAGATCCGTCCTCGTAAGGTGCCTTCGCTAATTGTTAGTCCAGCTAAGATTAACGTATTCTACCACTACCTTAACTGTACTCCTTACGCCTACCGGTCTCTAGCATATCAGTATCTCCCGCAAGCCCTATGCTTGAGACATAGGATTTCACAAGAGACTTAATAAACAAGCTACGGATGTTTTAGACCCAATAAAATCGGATGCAACTTGAACTGCCGGTATTACCGCGGCGGCTGGCACCGGTCTTTCCCAGTCCTTATTCTTCCGGATTTTTAAACCGGAAAAAAGCTTATCAATGATAAGCACTTTGGCTCGCTCTATCATACTTTCGTACATTGTAAAAAATTCGCAGCTGCTGCACTCCGTAGAGCTAGGAATAGTGTCTCAGATTCCTTCTCGGGGCAACTCCGCTAAGAGCCCCTACTGATCATCGCCTTGGTAGGCAGTTACCCCACCAACAAGCTAATCAGCCGCAGTCTCATCCTTAAGCCTTGCGTTTCAAAGTAAAAGCATTCCAGCACTAAACTCTTATGAAGTATTAGACACAGTTTCCCGTGCTTATTCTTCGCTTAAGGGCAGATTAACTACGTGTTACTGAGCAGTTCGCCATCCTTACGAAAATTCGAAGAATTGACTTGCATGCCTAAAACCAAACCAAATAGCAGCATCCTCCAGCAGGATCAACTGGATTTAACCGAGTTAAAATCTTGCTCGTTTTTCCATGGTTAAAAGGTTTAAAACCACAAAAAATTGCTACATAAAAATATTTTTTATATGTATCTAATTTACGATTTTATTGTAAATTAAAAAGGTCTATCCTTGACTATTAAGACATATAAACTTGCAACTAGAACTAATCAACATCACACCAGATTTTAACTCCGGCGCTCATTCTAGCTTCAAAATTGTGAATTGAAGCTTTGGATATTATCTCCAAAGTTTTCATTTGTAAACAACTTTACAAAATATCATTTATAAATCTTCCGAATGACTCTACTTTATAGATGTTAATGACTTAAGAAGATTTATAAAGAAAATTCTTTTTAGAATTTGACATGGCAAGAATAATAGTTATCGTATCTGGGAAAGGGGGGGTTGGAAAAACTACGACTGCAATTAATCTCGGAGCTTCTTTAAATT
Organism: Candidatus Woesearchaeota archaeon; assembly: GCA_964470085.1. GTDB lineage: Archaea > Nanobdellota > Nanobdellia > Pacearchaeales > GW2011-AR1 > JAGVXH01. Next base: position 11,201 of record CAYXZJ010000015.1, on the reverse strand, counting down.
TATTAAATAAAGAGGTTGTTGTTGTTGATGCTAATTTAAACACTCCAAATATTGGTATACATCTTGGTGCTCCCATCGTTCCTATAACACTTAATCACGTTTTAAAAGGTAAGGCTTCTGTTGACGATGCCATCTATGAACATTCATCTGGATTAAAAATTTTGCCATCTTCATTATCGGTAAAAGAATTAACAAAATTTAATACAAAAAAATTACCAGAAGTAGCTAAAGAATTAGGCAAAAGATGCGATTATGTTATTTTTGATTCTGCTGCGGGATTTGGCGACGAAGTTATCGCAACAATGGGAGTCGCTGACGAAATGATTATTGTAACTAATCCAGAAATGCCCGCTGTAACTGATGCATTAAAAGCAATAAAGGTAGCTAGAGAAATGGGAAAAACTGTTAATGGTGTAATTGTTACTCGTAATAAAAATGCTAGATATGAGATGCCTATTTCTTCAATAAAATCTATGCTTGAAACTCAAATTATTGGAATAATCCCGGAAGATAAGGCTGTAAAGGAAGCATTAAACAGAAGAGACGCTGTCGTTCATACTCATCCAAGAAGTAAAGTTTCTAAAAAATACATAGAGATAGCTAGAAAAATTAATGGAGAAACCATTGAAAAAAGAAGGTTTCTAAAGTTCATTAATCATAAAAAGGATTAAAAACTTTTGAATAATTATTTGTTTATGGAAGAAGAGGACCAAAAGAATTCTATTGAGTTGAATTTAACTCCTAAAAAAAGAATTATTACACACTCGACGGCAAATGAAATTGAAAATGATTTTGAGAATCGTGAAATTTATGCTCAGAAATTAATTGAAGCTTCACTTTTTGTTGCTGGACGATTTTTAAATATTGAAGAATTAGTTATGTTAACAGACTTAAATCAAAGTATGATAAAAGATTCACTTGATATTTTAATTAAAAAATATTCTAATGGCCCAATTATAATTATATCGAAAAATGATTCGTGGAAAATGGACGTTGCAACAGAATATCATTATTTAATAAATAAATTAGCAACTGGAACACCAGAATTTACTAAGGCGGAACAGGAAACTTTAGCAATAATTGCATATAAACAACCAGTTAAACAATCTGTTGTAATAAAAATTCGTGGAAATAAATCGTATGATCATATTAAAAAATTTCAGGATCTCGGTTTGGTTGTCGCAAAACCTAGAGGGCATACTTTAGAATTATCTTTATCTGAAGAATTCTACGAATATTTTAGTGTTCACCAAAAGTCGGACGTCTGACTTCGGATATCGGATGTCAGAGGTCAGACTTCGGATATCGGATGTCAGAGGTCAGACTTCGTTAAATTTTTTTACTCCCCAAGGAGCATGTCCGAATTGAATAACCAAGTCCGATTCTGTATTCGGTATATCGCATGCACCGAAGCAACTTCCTAACCAGATTCTAAATTCACATTTTGTTTTTTCTGAGAGAATATCAACTATTTGTGTTGCATATTGTTTTAATCCATCTGGGAATTGTAATAATACTTTTTTATATTTATTTGAATTTATTTCATTCACTATTTTTTCTATTTCAAAATCATATTTTTTTTGTATTTCAGAGAAGTCCATTTTACCAATTAATTGTGGGTGGTGTTCCATTATCTATTCCCAATTTTCTTTCTAATAATTCTATTCTTTGTTCAAGACGGTAAACAGTTTTATCTAATTCTTGAATTCTTTCGTTTAATCTTGAATCAACCATAGATTCTCTACTCTCTGGTTTCTTTTCGGTTTCTTTTACTTCATAAAATCCGTCTTTATCTGTATCTAAATTTACGTTGTCTGAAACGGATACAATTCTTCCTTGTTTTTGTAATTCTCCAATATCAATCATGTCTCGTTTTTTAAAAAATCCCATATTATTTGTTATCAAATCTAATATTTAAATTATTGTGTTAAGATTTAAATAATTATCAAACTAATATTTTATATGGGTAATATTAAAGCTGTAATTTCTAAAGTTGTAAAGGGTAAATATAACAGCCCTGTTGTTTCGTATAAACTTATTTATGATTCTCCACAAAATCAATTTGAACCTATCTATTATTGGATTCTTGATTTTATGAAAGATTTATTCGGTGGCGATGTAAAAAAAATTGTTGATAATTTTATGAGTTCGCCTGGTAGTGGACATTTCTCCGATATGAGTCAAAGATTATCTAAGGTTCAGGAAGAAGGAATGAAAATTTTGGGTGGTTTAAATCAAGTAATAAAATCTTCTCTAAATTTAATTTATGACTTAAGAGAATTCAAAGAAAGATTACAACATTATACTGATGCCGAATCTAAAGATGCTGTATTAAAGAAAGCGGCAAACTTATCATTAAAAAATACATGGCTTGATAATGTTGATCTTCCAAAAAGACAAAATGGTTCTATTCATCAAATGACTGCACAACTTGGGTATACAACATTGAGAGATGCATTTATGGCAGTAAATGATCTTAGTGAGATAGATAAAATGGTAAAAGAAGGAGATATTAATGAATCTATTGCTAAAATATTAAGACCTAGAATTAAAGAATTCTTAGACTGGAAAGTCTTTTCTCAACATGAATTACAAAAAAGATTTAATATTGAAAAAAGTTATCTAAAAAATCAAGTTGAAACAATTAAACTTTATTCTTCTTGGGTTAAACCATATTTAGCCGCTGCAAAACAATTACAACAAAAAGGCTTTGATGGCGACGCTGCGTTGGTTGATGCATTTTCAACCTCTATGTTTGAATTAACATTATTCGCAAAAAAGGAAGTTAAATTACCTAATAATGTTGCGAAATACAAAATAAATCGTAAATATTATAGTTGTGCCGTTATTGATTTTAAGCAAAGAAGTCAATTGTTGCAGCGTGTAACACAAAAAGGAGATTATGCTCCTGCATATGGTGGAAGATTAGAAATAACTTTTGATGCATATGCGTTGAATAGCGAAGAGATTGAACTTGTTAATAAAACAATGGATAAGGAAGATTTTGATGATATGCTTTCTTTTAATTCTAATATGGCTGAGGATGCATTAAAGGAGTTAAAAGATGATATTGATATGTTTTTATCTGATAAAGAAGACGTTAAAGAAAAGAATAACTCTAAAACAAAAGAGAAAGATAATGAAGATGATATTAATCCATTTGTTGCACTGTTCGGATTTTTTAAAAACAAATCAAATTCTAAATCAAGTCCTGAGAAAAAAAATATAGGGAAACCCGAAGATATTTTGGCAGATAATTGGGTTGAAAAGCATGCCAGAACAGCAGCACATAACGATGCTGGAGCAAAATTATATACTGTTTATGACATATATAAGAAATCCCATGGAATGGCATCATCTCCTGACCCTTTTGACAAGGGAGAAACTGGAGATGTCGGCGCTGATTTAAAAGATGCATTAAAAGGTATAAAATAATTATTCTATTTCACTTAATTTTTTGAACAATTGTTTTTGTTCTTTTGATAAACTTTTTGGTGTTTTTACATTAATTTTAATAAATTGATCACCTGTTCTATAAGAAGATATATTTTTTACGCCTTCGTTTTTTAATCTTAAAATTGTTCCAGATTGAGTTCCAGCGGTTATTTTTATTTTTGTTTCGCCATGTAGTGTTGGAACAGATAGTGTACAACCTAGAGCGGCTTGTGAAAATGTTATATCTAAATTCATACGAATATCGTCACCATCTCTTGTAAATATTTCATGGGGTTTTACTTTTATTACTAATAATAAATCACCATTTCTACCAGATGGAGATTCATTGCCTTCGTTTCTTACTCTTAATACTTGGCCGTCATTAATTCCGGCTGGAATATTTATTTTTATTGTTGTTTTTTTATTTATTATTCCTGTTCCTGAACAATTTAAGCATTCTTCTTTTGCCATTTTTCCCCTACCAGAACAACTACTACATGTTCTAGTTTGTCTTATTGTACCAAATGGTGTTCTTTGTTCAACATTTATTCTTCCTTTTCCATTACAATTACTACATTGAGTGAACTCTTTGTTTTTTGCTCCTGTTCCGTCGCAAGACTTACAAATTGTGTCTTTCTTTATTTCGATTTCTTTAACGCATCCAAAGATTGCATCATTAAAATCTAAAGTTAATTTATATTGCAAATCATCTCCTTCATATTCTTCATAATTATCAGAATAATCTCTTCCACCAAAAAAACTACTTCCAAACAAATCCTTTAGTATACTTGAAATATCGCTTCCTTCGAAAGGATTTTGTTGAGAATAGCCTCCCTGACTATAAGCTTCATGTCCATAAGCGTCGTACTTTTTTCGTTTCTCGTCGTCACTTAAAACAGCATATGCCTCACTAATTTCTTTGAATTTTTTTTCGTATTCATTTTTTTTATCCTCTGGAGCTCTATCGGGATGATATTTTAATGCTAATTGTTTGTATGTTTTTTTAATCGTTTCTTTATCGGCTGTTTTTGATACGCCCAAAATTTCATAATAATCTTTTGCCATATCTTCTCTTTGTTAATCCCTTATTTAAGTTTTATTAAAGAATTATTTATCATCTACTACTTCTGCATCTTTAACATCATCAGACTTATCGGAATTAGAATTATCTGTTTTTTCTTGATCGTTTGCGGCTTGTTGTTGATACATTTTCGCTCCTATTTCTTGAGAGACTTTTTGTATTTCTTCTAATTTTGCTTTTATTTTTGCTGTATCGTCTGATTTTACAAGTTCTTTTAATTCGTTTAATTCTTTTTCAACTTTTTCTTTTGATTCGGAATCTATCTTATCCTTATATTCATTTAACATTTTTTCTGTTGAATAAATTAAAGACTCGGCATTGTTTTTTACTTCGATTGATTCTTTTCTTTTTTCATCTTCTTCTTTGTATCTTTCAGATTCTTTTAACATCTTATCAATTTCATCTTTATTTAGTCCAGAACCTCCCGTAATTGTTATTTTTTGTTCTTTTTTTGTTCCTAAATCCTTTGCAGAAACGTTCACAATTCCATTTGCATCTATATCAAATGTAACTTCAATTTGTGGAACTCCTCTTGGTGCTGGTGGTATACCAACCAAATCAAACCTTCCTAACGATTTGTTGTCGGCGGCCATTTCTCTTTCACCTTGTAAAACATTAATTGTTACAGCTGGTTGACTATCAACTGCAGTTGAGAATACTTGACTTTTCTTTGTTGGGATTGTTGTATTTCTTTCTATTAATGGTGTTCTTATTCCACCTAAAGTTTCAATTCCTAATGTTAATGGAGTTACATCAAGTAATAAAATATCTTTAACATCTCCACCCAAAATTCCACCTTGTATTGCAGCTCCTAAAGAAACCGCCTCATCTGGATGAACAGACTTGTCAGGTTCTAAACCTGTTAGATCTTTAACTATTTGTTGAACCTTGGGAATTCTTGTACTTCCTCCAACTAATATTACTTTGTCTATCTTTTCTAATTTGGCATCTTTTAATGCTTGTTTTACTGGAGCTTTTAATTTGTCGAATATTGGATCGCATATTTCTTCAAACTTTGCTCTTGTTAAATCGACATTTAAGTGTTTTGGTCCGTTAGCATCAGCTGTTATATATGGAATATTTATTTTTGTTTGTTGTGCGGAACTTAATTCTATTTTTGCCTTTTCAGCCGCATCTTTTAATCTTTGTAGAGCAACTAAATCTTCTTGTAAATCTATTCCATTTAATTTTTTGAATTCTTTAGCTAAATAATCAATTATAGCCTGATCTATATCATCTCCACCAAGGTGATTGTTTCCACTTGTTGCTTTTACTTCAAAAACTCCGTCTCCTAATTCTAAAATTGACACATCAAATGTTCCACCACCGAAATCAAAAACTAATATATTCTGTGCATTTAATTTATCCATTCCGTAAGCTAATGCTGCGGCTGTTGGTTCGTTTACAATTCTTTTTACGTTTAATCCTGCAATTTGACCTGCATCTTTTGTTGCTTGTCTTTGTGCATCACCAAAATAAGCTGGAACAGTTATTACCGCATCAGTTACGGTTGTTCCTAAATAATTTTCGGCATCTTTTTTTAATTTTTGTAATATCATAGCAGAAATTTGTTCAGGAGTATAATCTTTTCCTTCTATCGTTACCTTTGTTTTTTCTCCCATTAATCTTTTAATACTTCTAACTGTATTTTTTGGATTTGCAATAGCTTGTCTTCTTGCGACTTCTCCAACTAAAATTTCTCCATTACTCATTGCAACTACACTTGGAGTCGTGTTATTTCCTTCAGTATTTGGAATTATCTTTGGCCTTCCACCTTCTAAAACACTTACAGCTGAGAATGTAGTTCCTAAATCAATTCCTATAATTTTACTCATTTTCACATTCCTCCAATTTACTTATTTTAACTTTTGCTGTCCTTATAACCTTATCGTTTAACGTGTATCCTTTTTGTAATTCCTCTAATATTACCCCGTCTGATTCGCCGACTTCTTTTATTAAAGCTTCGTGATACCTTGGATTAAATTTACATTTTGCATCAATTGGTTTTAATCCCCTTTTTTCAAGTAATGAATATAATTCCGAATAAATCATCTTAACACCTTCGTCTTTGGTATATTTTAATGACAACTCAAAGTCGTCTAATACGTCCAATAATTCAGTAATTAAATCTGATTCTGCTGTTTTAATTATTTCAAATTTTTCTTTTTCAGTTCTTTTTCTAAAGTTATCAAATTCTGCCTGTAATCTTTGTAATGTCTCAATATATTCCTTATTAGAATCACTTTTTTGACCTTCTTCAGCGTTTTCTACAGATTCTTGTTTGTTTTCCTGTTTCATTTTTCGTTACCTTTATTTATTTTCTGTTGACTTTAAGTCAACAATAGTTTATTCAAAATCAACAAGTATTTAAACCTTTCTATTTATTAATATGTATGGACAAATTTAAGAGAATTACAATAATAGACTCTGATGACGACGATGATCTTGAATTAAATGACAAACTTCAATGGTTTTCAAATTGTGTCGGAATGTTTAACGATCGAGACAAGGAAAAATCTTGCTTTAGAATTTTTGTAAATTTATTAAAAGAAGACGAACCAATTTCTTCAGATGAAATAGCAGAAAGGTCAAGACTTTCAAGAGGAACTGTAATTCATCATATTATTCATTTAAGAGACTCTGGACTCGTTGTTAAAAGAGACGATGGATATGCATTAAGAACAAAAAATCTCGAAATGTTAACTAATGAGATAGAAAAAGATTTATTAAATACTATGAAAAAAATAAAAAAAATTAGTAAAGAAATTGACAAGGAATTAAAACACAATAAATTCTAATTCCTTTATTAAAATTATATTGATAATATTTCTAATTTTGTTTCTGGAAGTTTTTGGAATGTTTTTGCTGCTATTGCTTTGGCTCCCAATCTTTCTGCGTTTGCAACCAAAATTGATGAAGCACTTGAACTAACTAAAACAAAAACGTCTTTTGACCTTATTGCATTTAGTCTAGATAGTGAAATATCAAATATTACATCTAGATTTTCGTTCAACAACAAAACGTTTCTACTTTTCAATTGACTTGAAAATGTTCTTATTTTCTTTTTATCGTCTTCTGTTAAATCTCTTTTTTGTTGAGATTTTTCTTCAACAGAAACGGAAGATCAATTAGGCTCTTCTGAATAAGAATTATTAATTTTTCTTAAGTAGATACTTGCTTCTACTTTCTTTCTAAGTGCTTGATGGATTTCTTTTCCAGTTAACTCTTCAACTTCTTTTCCGTCTGGAGCTTGAGTTATGTAAGTTACTTTTGCGTTTTCGCATACATTCTTAATAATTAAGTTTCCTCCTCTATCTCCGTCAACAAAAAGGGTTATTTCTTTAGTTTTACCAAGTTCTGTAATACTCTTAGGAAAACGTGTTCCTTGCATTCCAACAACATTGTTAAAACCATATTTCAATAAGTTAACCACATCAGCTCTTCCTTCTACAACAATTATTTCATCAGAACTTTCCATTTCTGGGCCTGCAGCTAATTCTTCAGGACCATAAGAAACGATTTTAGCGGTTCTTGTTGATTCACGAAGTTCGTTCTCAATTTCTCTTGAATCCATTCCTTCGTTTTGAATCTTTGAAAGCAATTGTTTTGCTCTTTCCATTATGTAATCTCTTTTACTACCCCTGACATCTTCAATTTCTCTAATAGTAATTTTTGCGTCTGTTGGACCAATCTTATCTATAGTTTCTAAAGATGCGGCAATAATAGTTGTTTCAGTTTTATCAAGAGCTGTTGGGATAATTATTTCTCCCGTTGTTTTTCCATCAGTAGTCGTCAATTCTACTTCCACTCTTCCAATTTTACCATCTTTTTGCAACTCACGAAGTTCCATATCTGCGCCTAAAAGGCCCTCAGTTTGTCCAAAAATTGCTCCAATTACATCTGGTTTTTGGAATGGTCCTTCTGCCGCAAAATCGGCAATAATGGAATATTTTATTGATGATGGACTTATTTTTGCCATTTTTTCTCCTTAATTTAGTTATTTATTATAGAAAACATCCACTTAGTACTTACTAATACTAACTCCAAAATGAATATGATAATTTGTAATTAATAATTTTCGTGAAACCATTTTCTACACATGCCTTAAATGATTTTTATTTATAAATCTAATGGGTCACTTTTCTTTATAATATGGATCAAAATATTCATTAATTACTACATGCAAAAAGGTATGCCAATCCCTATCGACAAATCTTCTATTCATAGCTATTTTTCTCTGAAAATCAATAGCTTTTTTTTCTGAAAAATTTTTACCTTCATAATCTCCTATTGCATGATACATTTCATGATCTACAGTTGATTGTCCTATCATATCGACCAATTTAGAATATGGTATTTTTTTTATTCTTTCTAATTCTGATTCTATATCTTTTATGTCTTTTTTTTCTAAAGCAGAACGAAATTTTTTATTAAAACGATCTTCTGATAAATATATTTTATCAAAATCCAGCTTAATACCGAAACTTAAACAGTATCCAATGATTTCATCTGTTGAATCCGATTTTGTTGAATCTGGTTCTTCTATTACATCTGGTTTTATTATATTCGATTTTATTACGCCTGATTCTATTGGATACCTACGTAAATAATCAATCAGACCACTGTTATAATATGACCCACAATTCTTAATTGTATCTTCCTTCCATCTGGTTAAACTATTTTCGTTTGACATAATATGTATAACGCAAAAACACTTATAAATGTTACTATTCAGTAGTGAAAATACAAATAAAATATATTTCCTTTTATTAAAAATTAAATTTACTTCTTTCTTTGTGGTCTAAAGTCGTTAGAACCGCATTTTCTACATTTTGCTTTCCCAGAAAGAATTTTTAAGTTATCAAGATACATTTTATGTTTACAAACTTTACAAACAAAAGCTTTCTTGAATAATCTGTTCTGTGCTGCGGGTAATTTTGCTGCCATATTAATTTATCTTAATTATCCTTTTTAAGTCTTACGTAAAATATTAATACTAAACTTTAAAAACAATTTTTGTTACTAAATGTTGTGCTCCGTTAGTCTAGCGGCCAAGGATACTGCCCTTTCACGGCAGCGACCCGAGTTCGAATCTCGGACGGAGCACTAAATTATCGAACGGGGTTTTGAGAAAATATTATTTTTGTTGTGTCAAATATTAATGTTTTATTGCTTAAAATTTACTATTATTATCTATATTTTTATTCATTTGCTATTTTATGATCCTCATATATTCCATTATTTGGAGAATAAAACATACAACTCATAATATTATATCCTGAACATTTATCACACTGGTCTCCCAAATAACGAATTCTCTTTAAATCCTTTGAGAAAGAATGAACACACTTTAACCTATCTAATTTTATTATTGTCTCCAATGATTCAATTTTTGGTTCTGGTTCTTGATTCATTTTTACTTTTATTAATTATATACTAGTATAATAAACCAACTTTAATATGTTTTGTATAATACAATAAATAACAATTTTCCATTCTGTTTTTGACAAAATTCAATGGACGGAACACCAAATTATCTAACGGGGTTTTGAAAAAATATTTTGTATTGGTATTTTTATTATAGCTGTCTATCAGTGCGTATATTGAGTCATATTATATATATCTTGTCGACCACCGTGTTGTGACAAATTTATAATAAAAATAAATAATACAGATTTAATTTTTATAAAATATTATTATATAATCTTAGCAATATCAAAAAGTTGTTTTTCATATTTTTTATAATATTTTTCTAATTCGTCTTGATTAATTCTATTACATTCATCTATAATTGAATAAAAAATCCATAAAATAAAATGAGATTTAATAAGTAATATTTCTTTGTTTATTTCTTCTTGTTTAAATGGATCAATTCTGTTTTGTTTTAAAATGATATCTCCTCCTATAAAAAATTTATGACTATGTGCAGATTGATTTCGTATTAGGTTTAATTCCTCTAATATCTCAAATATTTTGTTTATTTTTATTTGAAATTTATTAATAATAATTTCCTCATCACTTTTTCTAGAAAAATTTAACATATCTGTCGCAAAAATATCAACCTTGAATATTGTTTTTAAAATTAAGATTTTATCATAAAAAGTTATTTTAGATAAGATAGTTTCTTTAATAAAATTATGTATAAATTTATCTTTTTGAACTCTGTAAGATACTATATCTTCTATCTTTTGTTCCATAGCTAACCATATATCAATAAATTTAATTCTTTCTTGAAATTCATTATAAGCAAGTTCATCAAATTTAGAATAACTAAAAATAAACGTTTTTCCCTTAAGATCTTTAAATTTTAATTCATTAAATATTCTTTCAGGATATTCAAATTTTATATCATCTTCCACGTGTAATAATAAATTGTTAAGTTTATAATTCTTTTCGTTTTTATTCTCGATAAATTGTGATCATTATCTTCTCTTTTAACGTAATTCAATGGATGGATAATGAAATACTCTGAGAATTTATTCATAAAATCATACAACCCGTTTATTGTAACCCCAATATCATTTGCAATTTCTGTTATTTTTATTACTTGACACTCTTTTAATTCTATTATTTTTTTTAATTTTTGCATTTCCCCTGAATCAATTGAAACTCCCTTTTTTGCAATAAACGGTCTCAAATAGCTGTAATCATCAGGAAACATTTTGTTAACTATACTATATAATTG
>CAYXZJ010000014.1:0-13906 GCA_964470085.1 Candidatus Woesearchaeota archaeon | reverse complement strand
TCACAATTTAACGCAGATTGTTCATTTTTTTTCATATAATAAATTCCAGAAACAATATGTTCATCATGATATCCCTCTATTGAGAAAAAATCATGTTGTTCATACACATCTATTACAGCTGTTTTTTCTTCTATAAGATTATCACGCAATTTAACTAACACTTTATCTCCATTTCTATCTTTTAAGACTGTATAAATAACATAGTTTTTAGCAGTTTTATTGTTTGGATGATATGGTACCATATCGTAATAATATTCTTGACCTGTTGTTTTATCTTTTCCATATAATGCAAAATCTTTATCATTTAATTTATAATACAACCCCCAAAGTCCACCATCTTCTCCATACTTAGTTTCTAAATATTCTTTTTCTTCTTGAGTTAAAGGTTCATGAAGAAGAACTTCTTGTTTTGGAGCAATTATTTTCTCTATTCCAGAAGAATTTGCAGTTTTTCCATTACAACCCACAGACAATAACAAAGATGTACCTAATACAATTCCTTGAATTATACGGTTTAGGGTTTTTCCCATACTGTTTAATGTTTTTACTACTTTTAAATGTTATTATTTATTGCTTGAAATTTATCATTATATTTATTCGTAACACGTACGGAATATTTCTAATAATTTTGGATCTACGTCACCTAAAATTCTAGAATCACTACTTATTATTTTACCAGTGTTATAATCTATTGTTGCGAAATCTTGTGTCTCAGAGAATCTCACTAACTCTGCTGGATTAATGAGTCTATTAATTTGGGTTTGGTCATCATGATATATTATTATGAATGCATAATCACCATTTAACGCAGATTGTTCATCATTTTTTAAATAATAAATTCCAGAAATAATATTTTCGTCATTATAACCACCTATTGAGAAATAATCATGAGTTTCATATCTATCTGTTACTGCAGATTTCCCTTCTATAAGCTTATCATGTAATCTAACCAATACATTATCTCCATTTCTATTTTTTAGGGCTGCATAAACAAAAAATTTTTTATCAGTTTTATTGTTTGGATTATATTGTCCTATATCGTAATAATACCCTATACCTGTTTCTGGATCTTTTCCATATAATGCAAAATCCTTATCAGTTAATTTATAATACAATCCCCAAAGTCCACCATCTTTCCCATATTTTGTCTCTAAAAATTCTTTTTCCTCTTGGGTTAAAGTTTCGTGAAGAAGAACTTCTTGCTTTGGAGCAATTTTATTTATTATCTTTTCTATTCCAGAGGAATTGTTACTTTCTTGGGTTGAAACAACCGCAGTTTGATTATTTGAATTATTTACTTCTTGATTATATGAATTGTTGTTTTGTTGTGTTGAAACAACCGTAGTTTGATTATTTGAATTATTTACATTTTGATTAGATATATCTTTTCCATTACAACCAATGGACAACAGAGATGCTCCTAATACAATTCCTTGAATTATACGGTTTAGGGTTTTTCCCATACTGTTTAATGTTTTTACTACTTTTAAATGTTATCATCATGACATGCCTATTGGTGCCTTTCCTAATGCACCACCAATCATTTCCAAATCTTCTTCACTCTCCGTTCTACAATCATTTCTATTTCCTGGAAAATTTATAATAAGTGAATATCTTTCGTTTTCATATTTTATATCTGCATCCAAACCTGTATTCAGAGCTATTGCGTTATTAATATTTACATTATTAATAATTGAAATACCTTCAATTTTTGACTTATCAATTGTTATATTACTATCTAATTTTATACAATTATTTCTTTGACATACAACATCTTGTTCACTATAAGTTTTATCTACGTCTTCTTCAATTGAGCATATACACAACAATTTACTAAAAGCACTATTTAATGTAAATCTATATTTATATTGATTAGTTACACTAGGATATTTTGTGTCATCATACATCGAGTTAAAATATACTAAGAAATACCTTGTTGGACAATTCTCATTGAAAATTAATAGATTGCTTGTTTTGTATTTTTTTGCGTCGTCAAGTCTTGTTGTGACGTATTTTTTTAGAGATTGTGTTATTTCGTCGGTTTTATTATAATTTCCGAATAATGAAATAAACAAAAATATTAAAATAACTACGGCGGACGCGGCCAAAATGATTTCTGGTAAGCTATCTGATAATAATGTTGACCCTCTTTTATTCATAAAAAAAATAATTCTCAAAACATTATAAAGTTACGCCCACAGCAGGAATCGAACCTGCAGGCCCCGAAGGGCGCGGATTAGCAATCCGCTGCAATACCACTATGCGATGTGGGCACATACCTTACAATTATTTTTTGTTTATAAGTTTTTGTTCGTTTACTTAATCTTATAAACTTTAATTTGTTCTTATTTTTGTAAACTAGGTTGGCGCGTTAGTCCTGCGCACTCGCACAAGTGGACTTTATGGTGAACCGAATGGGTAGGGTGTAAAAGGAAATCCTCAATGTTATTTAATTAATGTTGACGCTTTGTCCTTCTTGATCTTGCCTTAAAAAATTGGGTCAGATCTTGATTGAAGCAGCCCTAATTTATGGTTTAGGTGCTTGAAGGGTCACAAAGTTGAGTTAATTATCTAACCTCTTCTTGATGGAATTAAGCTACCTGCCTTGTTTACTTTCTTTTAGATTCATTAAGAATTTTTGACATCCACATTACCGCTAAATCTGGATATCGACCGATTGCAGTTTCTTCACTTAGCATTACACAGCTTGCTTTTAATATCGACGCCATGTATACGTCATTTACTTCAGCATTAGTTGGATATTTTTTTTCAACCATAGATAATAACATTTCTGTTGCAACTATACTCATTTTCTTTTGTGAATTACAATATGCTAAAATTTTTCTTTGAATTGAAGGAACTTTTTCTAATGAAACTGAACGACTTAAGTCGCCTCTGGCAACCATCATTCCCGAACTATATTTTAATAAATTTTTAAAATTTTTAAATCCCTTTTCTGATTCTATTTTCGCAATTATTTTAGTATCCGTTAATATTGTTTTATATTGTTTTAATTGAAAAACAGTTTCTGCAAATGAAACAGCTAAATAATCTGGATTTATTGTTTTTACCCAATCAATATATTTATCTGATTTTATATCAATTAAGACATCAATTTTTAACTCTCTTAGATTATTGACTATTTCGTTCCATTGATTTTCATCGCCATATTTTGTATTTACCCTACCTATACTCATTCCATTAATTTTCATTAACTGCAATATGTTTTTATCAATAGAACTAGGGCCAATTGTACAAATTATTTTCGCCTCCATAAACTGATTAGAAATCTATTTATTATAAATGTATTTAATTTCTTATTGCTGCTTGAGCTGCGGCCAACTTAGCAATTGGAACTCTATAAGGAGAACAACTAACATAATCTAATCCTACTCTGTGACAGAAATCTATTGATGTTGGTTCGCCTCCATGTTCGCCACAAATTCCTAATTTAATATTTGGTCTTGTTTCTCTACCATTTTTTACAGCGATTTTTATTAATTCTCCAACTCCTACTTGGTCTAGAGCTTGGAATGGATCTCTTTCATATAATCCCTTTTTAAGATATTCTGGGATGAATTTTCCTACGTCATCTCTACTAAATCCTAAAGTCATTTGCGTTAAATCATTTGTTCCAAAACTAAAAAATTCTGCTTGTTTAGCAATATCTCCAGCTGTTAATGCTCCTCTTGGAACTTCAATCATTGTACCAATTGAATAGTTTTGAAAATTTAATTTTTGTGCTACGTTTTCAATTATTTCTTTTTGGTTTTCAAATTCTTTAATATTTCCAACTAATGGTATCATAACTTCTGCTCGTGCTCCAGTTTCTTTAGCTGCCTCAAATATTGCTGTTGCCTGCATTTCTGTTATTTCTGGATATGTTATTCCTAGACGACAACCTCTATGTCCCAACATTGGGTTTACTTCGTGCAATTCTTCAATCTTTTTATGTAAATCATCTACTGAAACATTTAATTCTTTAGAGATTTCGTTAATTTCATTTTCTTCTTTGGGTAAAAATTCATGTAATGGTGGATCTAATAATCTAATTGTAACTGGTTTACCATTCATTACTTCAAAGAGTCCTTTAAAATCTTCTTTTTGGAAAGGTAATAATTTAGCCAAAGCTTTCTTACGACCATCTAAGTTCGTGGACAAAATCATTTCTCTCATTGCTCTAATTCTTTCTCCGCCGAAGAACATATGTTCTGTTCTACAAAGACCAATACCTTCTGCTCCAAAGTTAAATGCAACCTTTGCGTCCTTTGGGGTATCTGCGTTTGTCCTTATTTTTAATCTTCTAAATTCATCTGCCCACTGCATAATTGTTCCGAAATCTCCACTCATATCTGCATCTACGGTTGGAATTTGTCCATCAAAGACTTCTCCTGTTGAACCGTCCAATGTTATATAATCTCCTTCATGGAAAATTCGTTTATTTATTACCATGACTTTTGTATCTTCGTTTATTTTAGCATCGGAACATCCAGCGACACAACATTTTCCCATACCTCTAGCAACAACTGCAGCATGAGATGTCATTCCTCCACGACTTGTTAATATTCCTTTCGAGACATTCATTCCTTCAATGTCTTCTGGAGAAGTTTCTGTTCTTACTAAAATTACATCTTCGCCACTCTTTGCAAATCTGTGAGCATCTACTGCATTAAAAACAACTTTTCCAACAGCTGCACCAGGAGAAGCTGGTAAACCAACCGCTATTACTTCGTTTTGTTTTTTTGCGATATCATCTAATCTTTTATGTAATAATTGATCTATACTTTCTGGTTCTATTTTCATTAAAGCCTCTTGCTCTGTTAATAATCCTTCACTAACCAAGTCAACAGCAATTTTTACTGCAGCCTGTGCTGTTCTCTTTCCATTTCTTGTCTGTAAGAAATAAAGTTTTCCTTCTTGTATTGTAAACTCCATATCTTGCATATCTTTGTAATGTTTCTCTAAATTATCTTTTATTGAAACTAATTCTTTGTAAACTTCTGGGTTTTGTTCTTCTAGTGATGTAATTGGTTTAGGTGTTCTTATTCCTGCAACGACATCTTCTCCTTGAGCATTCATTAAATATTCACCATAAAACTTTTTTTCTCCATTTGATGGATTTCTACTAAAACAAACTCCAGTTCCTGATGTTTCACCCATATTTCCGAAAACCATACTTTGAATATTAACTGCCGTTCCGAGTAAATTTGTTATATGATTTAATCTTCTATAAATAATTGCTCTATCATTATTCCAAGAACCAAAAACAGCATTAATAGCCATTAATAATTGTTCTTTTGTATTTTGAGGAAAATTTTTATTTTTTGTTTTTTGAATAACTGATTTATATTGTTCTACTACTTTTTTCAAATCTTCAGTATTTAATTCTGTATCAAATTCAACTCCGTTTTCTTTCTTTATTGAATCTAAAACTTCTTCAAAATTTTTGTGTGGTACAGACATTACTACGTCCCCAAACATTTGTATAAATCTTCTGTAAGCATCCCATGCGAATCTTTCATTGTTTGTTTTTTTTGCTAATCCTAAAACTGTTTTATCGTTCAAACCAAGATTTAAAACTGTATCCATCATTCCAGGCATAGATACAGCGGCTCCAGAACGAACAGAAACTAATAATGGATTAGTTTCGTCACCTAATTTTTTATTCATTTTGTTTTCTAATTGTAATAAATATTCTTCAACTTGTGACAATATCTCTTGATTTAATGCTTTATTATTTTTATAATAAGAATCACAAGCTTCTGTAGAAATTGTAAATCCTGGTGGTACTGGAACTCCTAATGTGGTCATTTCTGCTAAATTTGCTCCTTTTCCGCCCAAAAGATCTCGCATCTCCTTTTTCCCTTCACTAAATGAATAAACATATTTTGTCATAATAGACTTTTCTTAATATTCCTTTATAAATTTTATTATTTGGAATGTGGTACTGTATAAACAAACAATAATTTGCCTTTGTCATCTATGCGTTGATAGGAGATTTTAGAACTTTTCATTTTGTATTTCTTTTTTATTTTGTTCGGAATGATAAAGTATTTTGTACCATTATGATTTCCTTTTTGTTGAACAATTGTTTCAATATTACATAAATTACTAGAAAAAAGATGAACATTTTTCATGTTCCCCATCAGATGTTTAACTTCTGATTCATTCATTATAATTTTATAGATTAATTTATCATCACTCACCTTTTTTGAGTCAATCACCTCCCCCATTTTGTTTTGTAGTTTATACTTTTTAAAAATGTTTTTAATTTATTTTTCAATTTTCCATTTTTTTCAAAAATTTATCCCATTTTTCATTAAAATGTTATAAATATTGAATTTTTATTAATATGAAGGGGTGAAAATGGGCAAAATAATAAGCAGTAGGGCCAATGGTGATGACAAAGTCTTACTAGAGATAGAGGTAGACTATATAGAATCACTAAACCTCAAAGGACATATTAATAATGTTCACGTCTTTTCAGAAGATGCTGCACAAATAAGAACTAATATGTCCCAAAGAGGTACAAACGAAGCTACTAAATACTTCTTGATCCCAAGAGTCTTACGTAACAATATTGACTTTGATTCTTTTGCGAAATGTCAAAGAATTGATATGTTAGAAAAATCGATTTTTGTTTTTATTGTTGATCTTAAATAAAAAGTTTACGCCGCAATTATAATGCGGTGTGATTTTTTTGATTAAATTTTGTTCGAATTACTTAATAATTTAAAAAGCGCCCACACCAAGAATCGAACTTGGAAGCCCCGGAGGGCCTGGATTTCAAGTCCAGTGCAATACCATTATGCGATGTGGGCACATACTTTTTAATTAATCTTTGTTTTTAAGATTAACGAGGTTTGGTAACACATAAAAAGTAAGATTTCTCTTATATTTTATGGCTGATAAAATAGAAATTAACTTTTTGGGTACTGGTTCTGCTGTTCCGACAAAAAGAAGAAATCATAGTGGTATTTTATTAAAATATAAAGAGCAAAATTTTCTTTTTGATTGCGGAGAAGGAATTCAGAGACAATTTCGCCTTGCAGAATTAAATCCTTGTAAAATTACTAAAATATTTATTACACATTGGCACGGGGACCATTTTCTTGGATTACCTGGATTATTGCAAACATTGGAAATGAATAGTTATAATAAAATTTTGGAAATTTATGGACCTAAGGGAATTAAAAAAAATATTTCAGACGTACTTTCAATTGTTGATAAAAAATATCTTTTACAAAAAAGAAAAAATTCGTCCTTTTATATTAATGTTAATGAAATTGCGGAAGGAACTATTATAAACGAGAAAGAATACAAAGTAGAAGCATTGAGTACATTTCACCTAATTCCATCGTTGGCTTATTCTTTTATTGTGAAACAAAAAAACAGAATTGACAAAGAAAAATTAGAAAAATTAAAAATTGGGAACTCTCCACTCGTTGGTAAACTATCTTTAGGAGAGGTTGTTGAAATAAACGGGAAAAAAATTGACGGGAAAAAACTAATTTATACTGAAGATCCAAAAAAAATAACTCTAATTTTAGATACAAAATTTGATAAACAACTAATTTCTTTTGCTTCAAAATCAAACTTATTAGTTTGCGAATCTACATATAAAAAAGATGAACAACAAATTGCCGACGAATATTTTCATTTAACTAATATTGATTGTGCTAATATTGCTAAAAAATCTAATTCCGAAAAGTTAATATTAACTCACTTATCTCAAAGGAATGATGAGATCCCTAAAATTTTAGAAAAAGAAGCAAAAGAGATTTTTAAAAACGTTAAAGTTGCAGAAGACTTTGATAAAATCGAATTTTAAAGTTAATAAAAAAATAAAAAAGTTTTAACTATTATAAGAAGTATAAGAAAACTTCCTTAGCGAAATTCAATAAGGTTTAACGCCAATTTAGTTTGAAGTATTTGGTGAAATGAAAACAATTGTGTCCCCTCTCAAAAAACTAAGACCATAGTTTCTTGTTTGTTCGCCGTTTTCGATTTCTTTAGCATTGTCGATAACCACATTAATGTGTATATCGAATGCCAATAAAGTTCCAACAAATTGTTTGCCGGACTTCAATTGTACCAAAATCTCTTTACCTTTTGCTGAATTAAGCAAATCTAAAGGTCGTTCGATTGTATTTACCATGGATATCTCTATCATAACACCTTTTTAAAGATTTAGATTATTTTTAATTAGAAGAGTAATCTTTTTATATTAGATTTTACTCTCAATAAAATGAGGTGGAAAAATGGTGTCTTCTTTAATATCAGATAGTCGTATTCTGATACTTGCGATTTTGGTTTTTGTTACCATTTTTATTGCGATTATATTGATTGTTATTGACGAAAGGACTAAAAGAAGAATAGGACAAAAACTTGAAAATGATATTGTGGATACAAAAATAATAGAATTGGATTCTTTAGTTAAATCTTCTAGGGATCCAAAGGAAAAATTGGGAATTATAAATCAAAAATCTAAAGAATTATTTAATGAAGTATTCGGTTGCGATGAAAGTAAAGGATATACTTACTTAATTAATTTCTTCAATGAAAAAAATCTTCCAAAATACGAACAATATTGTAGGGATATGTTCCAACTATTTTATTCCGTTGATTATGTCTCTAACGTTGATATTGAAAAAATTTACAAAAGTTTTATATCAATTATAGAACTTTCTAGGTATGCTCTTGCAAAAAAATTGAAAGATAAAAATGCATTAAAAAATATAAAACCTAAGATAAAAAAAGAAATTGTAGAAGAAAAGAAAAATATAGTTTTTTCTGAACAAAAAAAGGAAGAAGAAAAAAAAGATATCGTCAATGAATCTATAAAAGACTATGATGTAAAAACATATCCTAAAAAAAATAATGAATTATTTTCTGAGCAACAAAAAATTATAGATTCTATTGAGAAAAGAAAAAGAGAATTAGACTTTCAGCAGAGAAAAAATTTAGAATTATTAAAACAAACCGAAACAACATTAAAACAACAACAACAGTTAGAAGTTAAATTAAAAAAAGATTTAGAAACTCAGAATAAAAAGAAAAAAAACATAGAAGAAAATTTACTCAACAAAAAAATGAATGAAGTGAACAACATTGTTCCTGTATCAGCTACTGATAAAAAATGGTATCATGATATAGACGCAGAGCCTATTCTTGGAAAAGATTTAGTTAAGGAATTAAAGAAAAAGCGGAATATTTAGAAATGGAGAAAAAAACAAAAATCTGGTTATTTGTTGGAATTTTTTTTGTTTTGATTTTTATAATTATTGCAATATCTATGATTTCTGTTGCGGATGAGCATACAGAAAATGCAGAAATTACACGTAAATGTCTAAATAATAACACATTACAGAAACTTGAAATTAAGGGATGCTATGATGCATATTCACAAAAAGTTTTTTTAGAAATATATAGTTCGTCTTTTGATGTCAAGGCATTAGGGAATATTGGAATTAGTTTTTTCGATTTTTCTAATAAATATTATGATGTAAACACTTTTAGTGCGAAAAATGGTTCATCTTTACATAAAGTCGATGCTGATCGAAAACCATTAGATGTTAAGTTGACTTTTGAAAATTTAAAATTAAAAAATTATTGTCTCTATAACGAAACAATTAGTATTGATTATTGCTCAAGTGAATTATCTGGACAAGATGTTAATGCTACAATTACTTTAGTTAATGATAATGTTATAACTGATTTTGAAGTGGTTGAAGAAGAAAATACTAATGATTATGTTTCAATACATTTATTGGATAAAGATAGTGTTTGGAGTGCTTCTTGTAAGTCAAATTGGAAATGTGATAATTGGGAAGAATGTATAGACGGAATTCAAAAAAGAAAGTGTACGGATTATGCGAGATGTCCAGTTTCTATTAATATGCCAAAAACAACAAAATATTGTAATGAAACATGCGAAGAAAAATGGGTTTGTTTTTGGTCAAATTGCGAAAATGGATATTCTTTCCCTACATGTAACGATATAAACGACTGTGGAACAGAATATAATATTCCTGAAAAAATTTCTTGTAATAAAAAATGTACTCCAGATATTACTTGTGGAGAATGGAGTTCTTGTTCTATTGACTATAGTTTTGAAACATTAAGTTCTTTTGAAAATATTAATAATTTAGCTGGAAGTAGAACTAGAATATGCTCTGATAAAAATAAATGTGTAGACAATTACGTTCAAACAAAAGAATGTTCTACAAATATTGATGTTTATGTTCAAGAAATAAACAAATGTGGGAATAAATATATTGGGATATATAGTTTATTAGATAATTCCTTACTTACTGTATTTGATAAAGAAGAAAAGACGCAATCATTATCGATTGATTTTACCAATACGATTGAATCAAAATATTGCCCTTATTGTTATAATAATGTATTAGATGGAGATGAAACTGATATTGATTGTGGAGGTTCTTGTCCAGAATGTAAAAAAATAGTAGTAAAATATTCTGAAGATAGTTTAATTGAAAAAATTGGTAATTTCTTTTATTCTTTAATTAGTTAAATTTATAATTTACTTTTTTGTTGTATAATTATGTGTTGTATATTTTGTGACATAAAAAATCATATTATTCCGGTAAATTTTTTGTTTGAAAATGAAAATTTTTTTGTTATAAATGATGCTAACCCACAAACGAATGGACATTGTTTAATTATTTCTAAAAATCATTATGAAGATATTCATGATTTACCGGATTTTTTAGGAAAAGAATTAATTTGTATTATAAAAGATCAATCAAATCGACTAATTTCGGAAGGACTAGCTGATGGTATAAAAATAATTCAAAACAATGGTGTTTCTGCAGGACAAACTGTTAAGCATTTTCATGTTCATATAATTCCATACTTAGATACTCATTAAATTTTTAAATTCTCTTTGGTCTTGGTTAGTATTGGCTCTGTAGCTCAGTTGGTTAGAGCGCTGCTCTCATGAGGCAGAGGTCGAGGGTTCGTATCCCTCCAGAGCCATAAATGAATTCCAAAAGATTTATAAATAAAAATTTCGCTAGTAAATCATGTTCTACGAACTATTAGTAACGGATTATATTAGAGTAAGCCCAAACAAATTTGGAATTGATACTGACGAGGCTGTTAAGAAGCAACTTGAAGAGTCTTATGTTGGTTTTCAAGATAAAGATATGGGTGTTATTGTTGCAGTTTTAGATGTTTTAAGTGTTAAGGAAGGAATAATTATTCCTGGAGATGGTGCTGCTTATTACCAATCTACATTTAGAGTAATTGTTTTTCGTCCTGAATTACAAGAAGTTATTTATGGAACAATAGATGAAATAACAAATTTTGGTGCATTTATGAATTTGGGTGCAATAAAAGGAATGATTCATATTTCTCAAGCTATGGATGATTTTGTTTCTTTCTCTGAAAGTGGTTCACTCTCTGGAAAAGAAAGTAAAAGATCTTTAGTTAAAGGAGATAAATGTATTGGAAGAATTGTTGCAATATCTTATAAGGGTGAAGAACCAAAAATTGGTATTACAATGAGACAACCTGGACTTGGAAAAATAGAATGGGTTGTACAAGATAGAGAAAAAAATAAACAAAAAGTTGCTAAGGCTATAAAGGTTGAAGAAAAAGTAGCTAAAGCGAAAACTCCAAAGAAAAAATAAAATGGCAGCAAAAATTAAAGAAAAAGCATGTTTAGAATGTAATAAGATTTATTTTGGAGATAAATGTCCAAACTGTAATGCAACTCCATCAACGGAAGCTTTTAAAGGTAGACTTTATGTATTTAATCCAGAGAATTCAGAAATTGCTAATAGATTAAAAATTCAACAAAAAGGAGAATTCGCTATAAAAACAAAATGAAATCAAAAATAATAAGTCAAAAAAAGAATGCTTTCTTGGGAAGAGAAGAATTTATGCTAGAAATAGTTAAAGAATCTGCTCCTACAAAAGCTGAAATAATTGAAGAATTGGGAAAGGACAAAAACTTGACTGTTATTAATAGGATTAATTCTTCTTTTGGAAAAAATACTTTTATTGCAGATATTTTTGTATATGATAGTTCTGCTTCAAAAGATAAATACGTTATTATTCCTAAAAAAGTAAGAGACCAAATCGAAAAAGAAAAAAAGGAAGAAGAAAAGAAACAAAAGGCTGCAAAGAAAGCAGCTGAAGTAAAAGCTAAAGAGGAAGGTAATTAATAATGGCAATAAAGTCAAAAATAAAAGGTAAGAAGAAACATACTAATAATCCTACTTCTAAGAAATATTCGAAGTATAAGGTTGAAGGAGATAAGATTATTAGAGCAAGAAGTTGTCCAAGATGTGGTCCTGGTATATTTTTATCAGTTAGTCAAGGAAGAGCTTATTGCGGAAGATGTCATTTTACTGAATTTGAAAAGAAAAATATAGAAGCTAAGTTGTAAATATTTTTAATTCTTTAATATATTTTTATTATAAATTTATTATTAATAGAGATACTTGTGTTTATTTGATTAATAATTATAACCCTGGGAGATGCGATAAAGCGATCTAAATAGTTGCCTTACCGCTCTCTCCTGGGGAAAAAGAGGTGATATTAACATGAAGATTCTCACCTTTTTAAATCTTTCGATTATGTTACAATTCAATAGTGACAATTTTTTTATTAAATAAATTTATTAATTTGCTTTTTTTGTTCGTGTTATGGCAAGAGGAGATAGGATAAATCAATCGCAGTTTTTTGATTTAATTACAAAGAACGAGCTTGGTTGGCAGAATATTATATTTGATTTAATCAAAACTGAACAGTTGGACCCTTGGGATATTGATATTGCATTATTGGCTGATAAATATGTTGAAACTATTAAAAATTTAGAGGATTCGGATTTTTTTATTTCTTCCAAGGTTTTACTTGCATGTTCTCTTCTTTTGAGACTTAAATCGGACAGATTAGCTAATCAATATATTGCCGATTTGAATGATTTACTTTACGGGAAAAAGGAAGTTCAAAGTCTTTTGGATGTTGAAAAATTTAGTATTGATGAAGATATTTTACCTATTTTGATACCTAAAACTCCGCTTGCTAGACAGAAAAAAGTTACTTTAGATGAATTAATGAATGCTTTAAATTATGCAATAAATACAGAAAATAGACGTATAAAAAAAGAAATAAAGGTAAAACAGGCGGAAAAATCTGCTTTAGTTATATTACCAAAAGATCACGTTCCATTAACTGAGAGAATTAAGAAAATTCAGGGACTTTTGGTTGGATTTTTGAATAATGCGGATTTTATTGATTTTAATTCTTTAGCAAAAGATAGAACTGAAAAAATAGCGTCTTTTTTGCCCCTTCTTCAGCTTTCAAATGACAATAAAATCTATTTATGGCAACCTATTTGTTTTGGAACTATTAATATTACAAAGCATATGCATCCCGATGAAAAGAAGTGTTTAGATGAAGAGTTAGAAGCAATAATTTAAAAACTAATTTTATTATTATATTTTGGAGCCCACATCGCATAATGGTATTGCACCGGTCTAGAAAACCGGGCCTTTACGGGCATCCCCGTCCGATTCGGGGTGTGGGCGCTTTATTTTTACTGAGTTTATTCCTTTTATCTTCGGATAGTTTCTTTAATAACATTTTTTAATCGTCGATATATATGTATATATAAAACATATATATTGCGTATATGTATCAAATTTTGTTAACTTTGTAAGTGACATCGTAAGGTTTATAAACAAAAAGCGTTATTTGGTGTTTTTACGACGATAAAAGTGGACAAATTATAGTAAAATTTATAAAGCAAGTTTTTTTTATGTATTTGCGTTATTGTTCATCAATAATGCTGACTAGTCAGTGATCGAAAAGAGACTCTAGTGATGACCTTATAGCGCTCCCTAGTTATAAGTCCGGCCAGGCTATTAGAAAA
>CAYXZJ010000013.1:0-14929 GCA_964470085.1 Candidatus Woesearchaeota archaeon | reverse complement strand
GATGCTCCCACCGAGATTTGAACTCGGGTCGCCGCCGTTCTCCGAAAAATCTTTGAGATTTATCACCTCACGGAGGAAGATGTGTCCAAAGATTCGGACTGGATGTGTTTATCTCATCGACTAGGCATCCCAACTTGAGAGGGCGGTATCCTTGGCCGCTAGACTATGAGAGCATATTGTAATAAACTCTGAGTTCTTTAAAAAATTATGGATTATAAGAATTACTTAATTTTTGCTAATTTCTTTTCTATTCTGTTTAATTGTTCTTTTAGTTTCTGAATTTCACGTTCTGTTCTTCGATTAACTGCATAATCATATTCTGCTTTGTGTCTATCTTTTTCTGCACTCCTATTCTGGCTCATTAAAATTATTGGTGCTTGAATTGCGGCGACACAACTTAGAACTAAATTTAATAAAATAAATGGATATGGATCCCAATTCTTAACCAATATTATTGTATTTAATAACATCCATGAGATTAAAACTATAAAAAATCCAATTATAAATGCCCAACTTCCTGCAACTTTTGTTATTTTATCAGCAGCTCGTTGTCCGAAAGTTAGTCCGTTCTTATATCTCACCATCTTATCATTTAACCATTTTCGAGTTTTAAATACTTTCCCTTAATAATCTTTAAATACTAAATTAGGTATATTTTCCTATGAATAAAAAAATTGGTGTTATTTTATTGTTTTTGTTATTTTTCTATACTGTTAGTGCAGAAATGACAATTAGCGAGACAAAAGAAATATACAATATTGGAGACAAATTATACGTAACACTTAATGGTATTGTTGGTTCTCCTCAAGGTAATTTGAATATTGATTTGGTTTGTAAAAATGCTACTGTTAACTTGTTAAAAATTTCGGCGAGAGCTTTTTCTACAGATGCTGGTCAGTCTTATTCTTTGCCTTTCAAAATATTAAACGAGGAAGATTTAGAATTAAATAATATAAGTTCTATTGTTGGAAAATGTTGGGTTGTGGCAAGTTTAAATGAGAATAGTGTAAAAACGTCTACATTTGAAATTACTAATTCACTAAATATGAAATCTATGTTAAACAAATTAACCTATTCTCCTGGAGAAATTATTGCTTTAGATATTTCTGCTACTAATGCTAATGGTGAAAAAATAAACGCTAAATATCAGGTTGCTAATTTTACTACATTAAGTGGAGATTTAATTTCTGGCAACGCAAATACAAGTATTCAACTAAGTGATTCACAAAAAGCTGGAACATATGCATTGGTAATTAATGTCTTTGATTTGGACTCAAATGGAGATATTATGAACTTCTGTTCCGAGATCGAATACATTGTTGTTTCTCAAAGGGCAACTTCAATTGACCTTGGAATATCTGAGGTGGAATTGTTACCTGATGAAGAATTAACAATTAATCCTGAATTATTTGATCAATCTGGCGAGAAAATGGACGGTATTATTAGTATATATTTACAATCTCCAACTAATGAACTTAGGACTTATTCGTTTGATGTTGGTGAATATTCTGATATTTCGTTTTATTCAAATGACTCCGTTGGTGTTTGGACTTTGTACGCATTTTCCGGTTCTGTTTATTCTCAAAAATACGAAATATCTTTAGGATGTTTACCAAAATTGAGCTATGATATCGTTGGTGGTTTGTTAACTGTTGAAAATGTCGGAAACTGTCTTTATTCTGACTCTCTAAACATAAGTCTTGGAGAAACTAATTATTCTTTTAATTTAACCTTAAAACCTCAAACAAAAAAACAATTTAATTTACAGGCTCCCGATGGAGATTATGATGTTTCTATATTAACTGGAAACGATAGTTTCACTGGTAAAACATTTCTAACTGGAAATGCTGTTTTTGTACAAGGAGTTGGAGACAAGCAAAATAATCTTGATGTATTATGGATTGTTTTATTTGTATTAGTTATTCTTGGTAGTTTGGTTTTTGTAATTACTAAAAACTCAAAAAACAATACAAATAAAAATCCAAAAAAATTGTCTCCAAGTTTATTCAACAAAATTTTTAGATTCAAAAATAATAATTCTGTTAAGAAAGTTAAGACTGAAGAATTTATTTCTACAGGTATTGACAAAGAAATTACAGCTGAATCTACATTGGTTTTGAACGGCGAAAAAATGAAATCAGTTATTGTTACTATTAATGTAAAAAATAATAAAGAACTTTCTGAAGAAACAAAAAAGAATTTAGTTAATATGATAAAGGATTCATCGAATAAGATTACTTTGGATATTAAAGACGATTATTATTTCTTAATTTTTAGTCCTTTGATTACAAAAACGTATCAAAATGATATGATTGCTGTTCAAGCGGCATTAAAACTCGTTAAAGAATTAGTTGCTTATAATAAAAAATATGCTACAAAAATAAAATTTGGAATTTCTGTTCATTCGGGAGATTTAATTGCAGAAAAAGATAAGAATATGTTGAAATATACTGGAGTTTTTGATACTTTACCTATTTCTAAAAAAATAGCTAGTATGAGTAATGAAAAACTTTTAGTTTCTGATAACATCAGAAAAAAACTATTGAGAGACTTGAATGTTATTAAAGAATGTACTATTGGTGATTTGGACGTTTACAATGTTTGTGGTATTAAGAATATTGAAGAAAACAAGGCAAAATTGGACGATATCCTAAAAAGGATGAACTAATTATTCATAATGCTTTTAAATGTTAAATTGTTACTTATTATATGGGAGATGATGTTGTAAACGCTATAAAAATTTTGAAACAAAGTAAACCTATTGCTGAATTAAAAGAAGGAGATAATTTATTTCTTAACGGGAAAAAAATGACTGTTGATACTCAGTTTTTATTCATGGATCATAAAACTACAAAGGAAATGATTATTGAGTTTTATAACCCAGAAAATGATAGAGAATATCAATTAAGGTACTTTAATGATCAAGTGGATTCTAGTATCGAAATATACGAATTACAAGGCGATTTTCAATACGTAAAAAGAGAACCTAAAACAATTGAGTGGTAAATTTTTTATTAATTAATTTATATTTATAAAAAATTGTTATATTGTAAAAAATAACTAAGTCAAACTATTTAGATTTGACTTCATATATAATTTATCCAAAATTTAATAGTCAAGCTATGTTTGACTTCAAATTTAGAAAAAACAAAAAAAGTAAAGTTACGTCTAGCGTTGACTTCACTTTTTAAGATAAAATAGTTAACACTAAATTTATCCAAATAATGAAGCCAAACCTTCAGCAGCTTCTGCTTTTGGTTCTTCTTTCTTCTTTTCTTCTTTTGGTGCTTCAGCTGGTGTAGATGCGCCTGCAGCTGGTGCAGATGCAATAGAAGCATTAGCTAACTTTTCATCTATATTAACACCCTTTAAAGATGCAACAAGCACCTTAACTTTGGATGCGTCTACAGATGCGCCAGTAGCAGAGATAACTTTTGTTAAGTTATCTTCGTTAACTTCTTGACCTAACTTATGCAACAAAAGTGCAGCATATATGTATTCCATGTTTGTTTTTTATTTATTTAATAAATTTAATTCTATTCAGTCCCCTCCGAAGACTGAACTAATCCTTCAATAGCTTTTTCGTGTAAAGAAGCTTTTGCAAGTATGTAATCTAATGTTAAATCGTTAACATATCCAATTTCGACTGCGAATGGTAATACTCTTGAATAAACCGTTTCTAATTCTTCTAATGTTGCCTTCTTATCTATTTTAACATTATCATAAACAACTCCATCCATAAATGCAGCAATTGGTTCTATTCCTACTTCGAATGGGATAATATTAAGTTTAGCCATAATAGAAGCTACTTTATCAGTTACTTTTTCACCAACTTTCACTAATACTTTATTTTGTAAAATTGAAATTTTTCCACCTTCAACTTTTGGAATTAATCCAACTGCAGATAATGCAGAAATATCTGGCCCTGGAAGCAAATCCGTTGGACCTGCCTTAACTTCTATATCAAATGGAGCAACATCTCCAGCCTTTGCCTTTGATGGACTTTTATTGTCTGCTAATATAGAAGATATTTCAAATGCATCCATATCTGAAAATAATAATGCACTACAATCTTCTACAAAAGGAACTAATTTGTCTAATTCTTTAACACCTGAATGATC
Source organism: Candidatus Woesearchaeota archaeon (assembly GCA_964470085.1). GTDB lineage: Archaea > Nanobdellota > Nanobdellia > Pacearchaeales > GW2011-AR1 > JAGVXH01. Next base: position 10,808 of record CAYXZJ010000013.1, on the reverse strand, counting down.
AAGTGCGAAATCTATTAAGCTTTTTTTTGTAACCTCAATATTTGCATGAGATCTTATTTTTTTCTTTATATCTTGAAATTGTGCAGATGGAAGACTTTTAATAGAAACTACCATAACTGTTCTGTTCTTCATTTTTTGCGCCAACTTGTGAACTAATGCGTCTTTAGCATGACTTACGTGTGCAGATTGTCCTTCCATTTTATCTCTTTATATTGTCTAAAAATTTAATTGACTTAGTCATAGTAAATTTAACCATTGCATTTTTTATATTTTCTTTGCCTCTTGGTAATTTTGTTTCTAATTGTGTTAACAATGTTTCAATATTCTCAATAATTTGTTCATCTTTCATATCTTCTTTTGCAACCGATAACTTAATACTTGCTTCTTTGTTTCTTACTCTAACCATTTTAGTTAGTTTATCCATCATTGTTTTAACGGATTCTTCATCTTCCTTTGTTATTATTCCACCTTGAGGAGAAGGCATTTTACCCAATGGACCAAATACTCTACCAAATTTTGTAGCTATTTTTCCCATCATTGGAGCTACAGAGATAAAATAGTCATATTTTGTTGCCAATGCTTTCAAATCTTTTTTCTCTTTGTATTTTGAGAAATCATCTTCAATTATTGTATCAACAACATTACTTCTTTTTGTTAAAAATGCACAAATTTTTTTCTCTGTTGGGTGTGGAACTGTTAAGAATGTGTTTAATGCTTCTTTTCTTACGTCATAATTTTGTAAATTAACCATTAACTCAACTGTTTGTGTGAACTTACGTTTGTCACAACTACGTAATTCCTTTAATGCATTTTTTAATTCAACTGCTTCTTCTACCATTTCATAAATACCATTAGAACTATAGCCTCCTACATAAGTAGTTCAAACGGTTAGAATAAAATCACAATTTACCTTTATAAAGATTACTATAATATTTGAAAAATACAACTACATCTTCATAAATCTTTTAAATAACATTATTCTTTCTTAATAATGGATGTTATTGATACAGAATCTCGAAAGAGAAATGTTGCATATAAAATTAGAATTGGTGATTTATTGAATGGAACGCCAATTTCTGTTGATGGTAAATTTTTATATCTTGATATTTTGGCAAAAAAAATCGTAAGAATTAATATTTTGGCTAATTGTACAGACAAATACGTTAGCGAAGGAGAACGAAAGTTCGGGTCTTTAACTATCGACGATGCTTCTGGACAAATTAGAATTAAAGTCTTTGGCGAAGACGTTGCACTCATTTCTGATATTTTACAAGGAGATACACTACAAATTATTGGAAATATTCGAGAGTGGAATAATGAAATCTATATTATTCCGGAGATAATTAAAAAGGTTGATCCAAGGTGGCTTTTGGTTCGGAAATTAGAAATTCAGAAAGATAAGAAAAATTTACCTACTGCCGATTCAAATACATTAAAAGAAGACATTCTTAACGAAATAAAGGGGGCAGAAATGGACGGTGGAATTGAATTAGATAAAATAACTATGGATATACAAGCAAGTCCTGACGCAATTAATGGAGAGATTAAAAAATTACTTGAAGATGGTATTATTTATGAACCTAGACCTGGAAGATTAAGATATTTAGGTTAATTACATTCTTTTTAAAATTTCTATTCTCTTTTCTATTGGTGGGTGTGTTTGAAATAGTTCGTGTGTTTTTGTTGGTTTGGTAAGAAATAATGGGGCAACAGCATCTGGAACAGATATTTTATCTTCTGATGTATCTGATTTTATTTTTTCTAGTGCATGTATCAATCCTGTTGGACTTCGTACAAATTTTACAGCAGATGCGTCGGCCATGTATTCTCTTTTTCGTGAAATTGATAATTGAACTATAGTTACTAATAATGGAGATAATATTGCCAAAACTATTGCTAATAGGAAAAATATAATTTGTGCATTCCCATTATCAGAATTTTTTGAAGAACTTCTCCATGAACTTCTTAAGAATATTTGAGAAATTATGGATATTAATCCAACAATTACTGCAACTAAACTCATAAATCTTATATCGTAATTTGCTATATGACTCATTTCATGTGCGATAACACCTTCTAGTTCTTGTTTATTTAATTTTTTCAAGGCGCCTGTTGTCACACAAACAATTGATTCCTCCGGTTTATTACCAGTTGCGAATGCATTAATCTGATTATCTTTCATTACGTACAATTTCGGTTTGGGCATACCTGAAGCTAAACACATTCCTTCTACTAAATTATGATATTCTTTGTATTCTTCTGGAGTTGCTTCTATTGCGTTAACGGATTTTAATATAATCTGAGATGACTCAAATAATGAAATTAATATATATACTATAGAAAAAATTGTTCCAAATATTATTACTGTAAAAAAATACTCTTCTGAAACAGCTAAGGCTATTATTGTTATTAATCCGAATAAGATAATTAAAGTCGATAAAATAAGAATAACGGATGATCTTTTATTCTTTTTTATTTGTTGATAAAATGAGATTCTTTTCATTCTTATTTTGATATGATTTAAAACTTTATAGATGGAACTACTTTTTCTTCTTCAGGAATATCAAAATATTTTATCTCTTTGAAATGGTATAAACTTGCGAACCATTTTCCTGGTATTACCTTTACTGTATTGTTGTATGTCATAATCGAATCATTATAAAACTGTCTTGCGTAAGCAATTTTGTCTTCGATTGCAGATGTTTCTTGTTGCAATTGTAAGAAATTTGCACTTGCTTTTAATTCTGGATAGTTTTCTGCAACTGCAAAGACTCCCTTTAATGCTGTTTGTACTCCTGCATTTGCCTTCACTTTTGATTCAAAACTTTTTGCACTCATAAATGCTGTTCTTGCCTTTGTAACTTCTGAGAAAACTGTTCTTTCGTGTGTAGCATATCCTTTTACTGTAGCTACTAAGTTAGGTATTAAATCTGCTCTTTTTTTCATTTGAACATTTATTTGAGATTCAGAATTTTCTATTGTCTGTTTTAATCTTACAAATTTATTGTAGTAAGATAAAAATGTTACTCCCAATAAAACGACCAATGTTATCAAGATTATCATTAAAGTTGTCATTATTTGATATAATAAATAAACTTTATAAATCTTATTGCCTTTATTGTGAAATGGTAAAGATTGACAAAGAGAAGTGTATTGGCTGTGGATCTTGCTGCGCTATTTGCCCTGAAGGATTTACACTTAAGAACGGGAAAGCTGTTTTTAAGAAAGATGTACCTTGCGTAGATGATGCTATAGATTCATGTCCAGTTAGCGCAATAACCAAATAACGGAATATTTAAAAACTCAAATGAATTATTTTTCATATGAGTAAAAATATGTATTACGTTTTTTTTAGTAATTTGTCTAATAAGTTAAGAGTTGACATAATTGAATGTCTTAAAAAGTCTGAAAAAAATGTTACTGAGATTTCCACGGAATTAAAAGTTGAACAAAGCAAGATTTCTCACGCACTTCATTCTCTTAAAGAATGTAATATTGTAAATTCTAAGCAAATTGGGAAAAATAGAATTTATTCTTTAAACAAGAAGACAATTATCCCTATTTTGAAAATAATTGATAGACACGCGAGAACATATTGTAATAATTGTTGTAACTGTAGGAGAAAATAATGGTAATATATTTAGATAATTCTGCAACAACTAGAATCGATAATAGTGTCATTGATGAAATGACTAAATTCGCTAAAGATTATTATGCGAATCCTTCTAGTTTATATTCTTCTGCTTTAGAAACTAGAAATAAAATCGAAGATGCTAGAGCAAAAATTGCTAGATTCATAAATGCAGAACCTGAGGAAATAATTTTTACAAGTGGAGCAACAGAAAGTAATAACTTTGCATTAAAAGGACTTGCTCTTGCAAATCCTACAAAAAAACATATAATAACATCTGCTATTGAACATCCGTCTATTCTTAATACTTGTAAAACTCTGGAGAAATTGGGATATGAGGTTGATTATATAAAAGTAGATCATGATGGTTTGGTTAATATTAATGATATAAAGAAAAAAATAAGAGATGATACTTTAGTTGTAAGTATTATGTTTGTAAATAATGAGATTGGAACTATTGAACCAATAGAAGAAATCGCCGACATTTGTAAAAAGAAAGACGTTTATTTCCATACAGATGCAGTACAGGGTTTTAAGAAATTACCTATTGATGTAAAAAAAATGAACATTGATTTATTGAGTATGTCTGGACACAAAATTAATGCTCCAAAGGGAATTGGATTTTTGTATATTAAAGGTGGAGTTAGAATAAAACGTTTTATTGACGGAGGTGAACAAGAACTTAGATTAAGAGCAGGGACAGAAAACGTTTTAGGAATTATTGCTCTCGCAAAAGCATTAGATGTCGATTTGGAATCTGATAAAGTAAAGGATGTTAGAAATTATCTTGTTGAAAAAATAAAAACTATGAAAAATGCCATTATTAATGGTAGTATGAAAAATAGAATTTATAATAATCTTAATGTTTCATTTTATGGAATTGAAGGAGAAGGTTTGATGCTCTTATTAGATAAAGATAATATTTGTGTTTCAACTGGATCTGCTTGCTCATCTCGTAATTTAGAGGAGAGCCATGTATTAAAAGCAATAAATGTTGACCCTATGTATATTCATGGAAGTGTACGAATAACACTTGATAAAGAAATTTCAAAAGATGATATTGATTTCTTTTTTAATAAACTAAATATTGCGGTACAGAAATTAAGTCAGATGAGTCCGTTCAAATTCGAAGATGAAAAAACAAAAAATAACTAAAGATATGACGTTTGGAGATATTTTTGAAATTAATCCTAGAGCTGGATATATTCTAATGGAAAAAGGATTATTTTGTGGCGGATGTCCTATGGCTCAGATGGAAACACTTGAAGATGGATGTAAAGTACATGACGTTGATGTTAATAAATTATTAAAAGAGTTAAACGAACAAAATGGAAAGTAATACTAGTTATAATGATAAAGTAAAGGAAAATTTTCTAAATCCGAAAAATATGGGGAGCATGGAAAATCCTGACGGTATTGGAACGGTTGGAAACATAAAATGCGGAGATATTTTAAAAATAATGATAAAAGTTGATAATAATATTATTACGGACATTAAATTTCAAACTTTTGGTTGTGCTGCCGCAATTGCATCTTCGTCTATGTTAACACAAATTGTTATTGGTAAAAATTTAGATGAAGCAAGTGAAATAACAAACGAAATGGTATTAAAGGAATTAGGCGGACTTCCTAGCATAAAAATACATTGTTCTAATTTGGCAGCCGACGCACTTAAGAAGGCTATAGAGGATTATAAACAAAAAATATAGATATATCCCAAAAAAAATATTATAAAAATAATGAACCCATTATCTCCCTAATTAATGGGTTCATTGAATATGAAATTTAAATAAAAATTTTAAAATTTACTTTTTCTTTTTAGCAACTGTTTTTTTTGCAGGTTTTTTAGCAACTGGTTTTTTAACAGCTTTTTTAACTGCTGTTTTTTTCTTTTTTCCTCCTCTTGCCATTACAGCCTCGCAAACATTACCTTGGCCATCTACATAATATAAATAACCTGGTTTTCGTTCAACAGCTCCTTTAACGATAACTTTTCCCATTTTTAGACCTCCTTTTTCGTTATATATTATAACAATTTATTAAATGAATTCTTATATTTAAATCTTTCGATATTTCGACGATGACTCGTCGAGCTTACCTAATATCTCTATAAAATATTTTCCATAGCAATTATATCTCCATATCCATCGAGAAAAGTAGATTTTATCAGTTACTTTTTTGTTTTCGTCTAATATAATCATGTAAAATTTTCTACAAAAAAACGACGTAAATGCAACATTTCGTTTTTTATTTAATGTAAATAATATTTTTCTATCTTTTTTTCTCAACATTAATCCTAATGAATAAGGATGAACTTTATGTAGCAGTATTCCCTTTTTTTCTTTCCCGTCGTAATATTCAAATTTTTCTAAAACCATTTTATTGTTGTTTCCTCTCTATCTTTAATGAACATTTTATTGTATTTTAGATCAAAATATTTCTTATATATTACATCAACTGTTTTTTCATTTACTTTGTCGTGCTGGATAAATCCACCACCGAATGTTTTTGGAATATGCATTAATTCATGTATTATTACTTTTATTTTTTCGTCTTCGGGTAATCTGTCAAATTTTTCAGAAAGAACTTCAATTAAATAAAAAGATGTTTTTCTTTTCATTCCTATTTGCATTGCTTTTCCGAGTGCATGACATCTGGCAATTGTATATCTAGAATTAGAACCATAACTTCGTATATAAGAGACGTTTTCTAAATCTATATAATTCCATTCGAGAATTTTTACAATATCTTCGGCTCTTTCTTTTACATCATTAGCATAAACATATTTAATTACCATCTTCTATTTCAACTAATTTATTTTTCGATGAGAATCCTTTTAAAATTTTTACATCTTTTTTATAAAACTTTTTTAATACTTTTGTTAATTCTTGATTTGCTTTATTCTCGATTGGTAAACTTTTTAACCACACCTTTAGTGTTTTATCGTCAACTGATTCAATTTTTGTTTCTTTAGAATTCGTTTTTACTATTATATTCTTTTTCATAGATTTGATTTATTTTGTATCTTTATATTTTTATTCTAAATCAATTATTTTGCCGTTATTGAACTTATTTGTCGGATCTATTCTCTTTTTTATGTTTTTTATTATAATTTTATCTTGTGGATCGACGTATTCTTTTTTTGTTATTCCAATTCCATGTTCGCCGCTAATTTGTCCGCTTATTTTTTTTATTGATTTCATCATATCTGAAATTAATTTTTCGTCTGTTGGTTTAAAGCATGGATGAATTATTCCAACGGAAATGTGACCAAAGTATGGAATTTTATGACTATCTAACCATTTTAATAACAGAATTATTTTATCATTTGTGATTTTTGGATCTTCAATTTTGGAATATTCTTGCCCGGCTAAAAATGGATATATATTGTCTCTTTTTTTCATTAGTTCTTCGTATCTATGATTTGTCAATTCTCCTTCGGTATTTTCGTATTCAACTATTACGTTATATTTTCCGTTTAATCTTATTCCTTCGGAAACAAATGGATTAATTAGTTCTATCATTGAAACGTTTGAGTCTTTTCTGTATTTTTTTACGTTTTCATATGCTTCTTCGACTGAATTAAATGATAATAGTGTTGCTGTTCTCTTTTTTTGTTGTGTTAAATTTAGACACGCGTTTACAATAACTCCGGTTATTCCTTCCATTCCAGCGAAATCAGAAAGTTCTGTTGCTCCTTTTCGTTCTAATATACCTTTTGAATTTATGACTTCAATCCATCTAACCCATTTTGATGTTCTGCCATAAATTCCAGCTCTTCCGCCTACAGCATCTGTTGCAATCATTCCTCCAATTGTGCAAACTGAATGACTTGATGGTCTAATGGGAAATTCTAGCTTATATTGTTCTAAGAATTCTTCTAGTTCATCTAAAATAACGCCTGCTTCAACAATTATTGTTTTTCTTTTTTCGTCGAATGTAGAAATGTGATTTAATTTTGATAAGTCTAAAATTGGTTCGTTATTCGGTACTGCACCTCCGGCAAGTCCGGTTCCGCCGCCTCTTATACAAATTGATTTGTTATTTTTGACAAACTGTTTTGCTTCTTCTATTGTTTTTGGTTGAAATACTTCATTTGACGTTCCGATTATATTTGATGCATCATAAAGATAAGGTAAAATTTTTGAATCCATATTATTAATAGGTTTATGGTTTTTTTAAAATTATTGTTAATCTTGTAAAAATCCACCTTTTTGGTAGTTCCATAATGTTGCGTATTCTCCACCTTGAGTTATTAGTTCTCTGTGTGTTCCCTTTTGTACAATTTTACCATTACTCATAACAATTATTTGATCTGCGGTCATTATCGTTGATAATCTATGGGCTATTACTATAGATGTTCTGTCTTTCATTAATCTTCCTAGTGCGACTTGTATTTGATGTTCTGTTTCTGAATCTAGTGATGAGGTTGCTTCATCTAGGACTAAGATTTTTTTGTTTGCTAGAATTGCTCTTGCAATAGAAACTCTTTGTTTTTGACCGCCGGACAATTTTACTCCTCGTTCGCCTACAATTGTATCATATTTATTTGGTAAGTTTTTTACGAATTCGTCCAAATGTGCATATCTCATTGCTGCAAAAACTTCTTCTTTTGTTGCAGATTGTTTGGCAAATTTTACGTTGTTGTAAATTGTATCGTCAAATAGTATTGCTTCTTGAGGAACTATACTCATTTCATTTCTCAAACTTTCTTGCTGAACATCTGCTATATTTGTTCCATCAATTTTTATACTTCCTGAACTTAAATTATATAATCTGTAAAGTAATTTTACTAAAGTTGTTTTCCCGCATCCTGAACGACCAACAATTGCGATTGTTTGTTTTGGATATATTTTCAAATTTAATTTTTTAAATAATCTATTCCTATTGTTGTAATTAAATGATATTTCATTAAAATCTATTTCTCCTCTTGAAACTTTTAGTGGTCTTGCGCCCTCTTTATCTACAATATCTTTTTGAAATTGTTCATAATGGAATAAGTCTTGTAAATCTGTTAAAGATCTTGTCAAACTTCTTATTCCCCATACTATTTGAGTAAGGCTTCCGACGAAACTGACGAATGTTGTATAAATGAATGATAAAGCCCCTATTGTAAGTGTTCCGTTAATAAAACCTTTTATTGGAGAAAATAATATTGCTATTGTTCCAATTGCTATTATTAATGCCTGAGAACCGTCCATATATTTGAAATAAGAATAATATGTACAAAGTTTTTGTCTTGATTCTGTTGATAATTTTTTATATTTTGTTTTTATATATTTGTTTTTTCCAAAATACTTTATTGAGTCAATATTTGTGAACATATCAGCTATATTTCCTTTTTCTAAATTGTCGCATGTATTATACTCTTCCTTTAGTTTTACCATCTTTTTTTGTAATTCTATGTTGTATGTTATGAAAACTACGGCTATTATTAGTATGATTATTGTCGATTCCCAATTGAAGTCAATTAAAGATACTCCGATTACTATGACTTGTACGACAAATGGAACTATGTTGAAGAAAATTACGTCGGTTAGACCTTCTATTGCTCCTGCTCCACGAGTAAGACGTGAAATTAGAGAACCTGATTTGTTTGTTGTGTGAAAATTGTGATCTAAGTCAATTATGTGTCCAAAAAATTTGTTTTTTAGATCAAAAACTATATTTGTTTCAAATTTTGCGATATAAACCTGCTTTAAGTAAGATGTTACAATCATTATTATACTTATTCCAATGAAAATTCCTAGTAGTATTAGTATTGTTTTGGTTAGTTCTGGTTGAGTAATTGTGCCGATTAAGAATTCTGTTCCTTTATCGATTAATGAAGTAAAAAGATACTTAGGAACTATATTTGCTACTTGATAAATTATAAGTAGAGCGATAATTAACCAAAATGTCCATTTATATTTCCAAATATATTTTAGATATTTTTTAAAATTTTCTTTAAAATTCACCTTTTTTTCTTTTTGCATATGAGAATATTTATTTGTTTGTTTTTAATACTTTCGCGCCGTCTGACGTCGGATGTCAGATGGCGGATGTCAGATGTCAGATGTCAGATGGCGGATGTCAGATGTCAGATGTCAGATGTCAGATATCGGAAGTCGGATGTCAGATGTCAGATGGCGGATGTCAGAGGTCAGAGGTCGGATGTCAGATGTCAGTTTTGAGTATATTTTTTTTGTAAAATCAATTACTTCCTGTGCATATTCATCACTTGTAATTGTTCCATAATACAATATTCCATTTCTATAATATCTCATTTTGTCTAGAAATAAAACATCTTTTTCTGAAAATCCTATTTTTTCGAAATAAGCAACTTCTGCTTCATGTGCTCTAATTCCTGAAGCTTTATATCCATCAAAAGACATTTTTGCTCTTATAGAACTCATAATTATATCGTAACAGACTTTTATGTAATTATTTGCACTTAAATCATCTATTTTTATTTTCTTAATTAATTCCAAAAGATAATTATAATTCTTCTCTGATTCTTTAATCAAAAAATTTCCTCTTGATTTTTCTGAAGTTTGTTTTTTTACAATTCCAAGTTTTAGGAATTCATCAAAATCTTTTATTTTCATAGTTCAACACTCCCAAGCAACAATATTCCATTCAATATGCTTTCTTTTAGATCATTATGTATTTCTTTAAAGGAAGAATAAAAATTTACATTAATTTTTCGTTCAAACATTTTTTCAAATTTTACTAAATCCAAGTTTTTTTCTTTTCTTCCAATTATTGCAATATCAATATCCGAATTAAAATTATCTTCACCTCTTGAATAACTTCCAAATAAAATTATTGTTCCACCAATAAATTCCTTTTCTAAATAATCTGCGAATTTGGTTTCGTAAATTAAACTTAAATTATCTACTCTTTTCAATTGAATAACGTTTGGATTATTTCTATTTAATTCAATGGACAATCTCTTTGAGTCTTTATCCTTGCTAATTTTAATAAATTCTTCTTTTTCAAGATATGGAAGTGCTTTTGTTACTGCCGGCGAAGTAACATTCAAATAATTTGCAATCTGTCTTTGGTTTAATTGAAGCATAGCTTTCACAAATAAAAGTCTTAAAATGTTTTGTTGAAGTACTGTTAACTTTTGTTTATGTATATTAACCATAGTTTAAACTGATTAACTTAAGTTTATATAACTATCGGACGGCGG
>CAYXZJ010000012.1:0-17733 GCA_964470085.1 Candidatus Woesearchaeota archaeon | reverse complement strand
AATCTTCTTTCAAATCTTCTTCCAAAACAGAATTAATCATATGCTTGAAATCAGCAAACTTGTCAGCAGAAATTCTAACTCCAGCCTTAGTAAATCCAGTATATTTTGGACTTTTAACAAATTCTCTTATTGTTAAACCTTTTCTACCGCCAAAGTCATCAATTCTAACAACAATTTCCGTTTCTTGATTTTTAGGAATCCTTCCTATATCTTTTTCCATAATTTATATACAGATTTTGTCATTTATAAAATTATAGTATTTTTTGGGATAAGTTTAAATAAAAAAATAAATTCCAATTTCAATGAAACTAAAAGTAAAAAAAATAAGACCTGATGCTATTATTCCTAATTACGCCCTCAACGGAGATGCTGGCTTAGATCTTTATTCTTGTATAGATACTTCATTAGAACAAAACCAAAGAATGTTAATCCCTACCGGTATCGCAATAGAACTTCCAAAAGAATATGTTGCATTAATCTGGGGCAAAAGCGGTTTGGCTTTGAAAAATGGAGTTTCAATTTTAGGTGGAGTAATTGATTCAAATTACAGAGGCGAAATTGGTGTTGTTGTATTAAACAATAACTATGATGATTTAGTAATAAAAAAAGGACAAAAAATTGCACAAATGTTAATCCAACCAATTGAAACACCACAAATAGAAGAAGTCAACGAGTTAAATGACACTAATCGTGGAGAAAATGGATTTGGTTCAACTGGACTTTAATTCTTTTGGATTTTTTTAAATTCTACATCACTTTGTTCGGCCAAGAAAAAAATCTCTTTTGAATATTGTTTTTGATCTGTTCCATCAAGATTAAATCTAACAACCGCTCTTGGTAAAGAAAATCTTCCTACATATCCGACTCTAGAATATACAACATAACTATATGCCCTTTCTTCTCCAGCATTTAAGTCTCCTATAATCCATTTCATTTTTCTAGTTTCAACATTTATCTCATTTGGTTCTACAGAAGAAAACTGTCTATATAATTTAACAGTACTTGGAACAGTATCAACAAGAATAACTTTTGCTACCGTTGCTCTAGCTTTAATATTCAAAGTAACTCTAAGTGCAAATTCACCATTCTTCGTTCTTATTGGAGTAATCTTTTTTCTAATATCAACTTTTATTTTTATATATCTAATAACTGCATAGACTAAGAAAGCACACAACCCAATAATAAGAATTGGCAAATAATAGTTTGTTTTAGCAATAACTTCATAAGTTTCATTTGGATTCAAACGATAATCCCACGAATAATACACGTTAAATCCCTCCCTATAAGAAGATACTGGCTCGATATTAAATTTAGTAAACAATCTTGTTATAGCATTTTTTTTAACACGGATATTAACCATTTCAACTGTATTACCAGTATTCATCTTAGTTATTGTGTTTTTTCTCAATAGAAAACCAGATTTTGTCTCTGTGGTATTTACATTTGTTTTTGCATCCAAATATAACTTCCCCTTAACGTTAACAGAGTTTCCATTTTCAAAAACGAATTTTACATCCATAACATAAGTTCCCGCTTTTGTTGTTTTTAACAAATCCTCGCTAACATCAACAGTAAATATTTTTGTTTCCTTTTCCTTTAAACTAAATGTTTTATTAACATTAAATAGAAGAGACGAAAAATGAGCTGTTAATTTATCAAATTTAAAATCCTCTAAATTCTCTACATATATTTTTACAATCCCATCTTCAAAAGCAATATTATTTGTTTCAACTTTTACCATATCATCAAAATTCATAATTGTTATTACCTTTTGTTTATCTATAGATTCTCCACGAACCTGAGTGACTGTATAAGAAAAAGAATTTCTTCCACTATACGGCACATTATAAGAAAAAATACTAAAATTAAGCTTAGTATCATTTTCTAAATAAATCAAATTCTTTGGTTGAATAATAAAGTCAGAATAAGTAAAAACATTATAATTCGCAGGTGTAATATTATGTAAATCAAGACTAAAATTAATGGTATTATTAAGTTCTCTAACATAAATATTATCCGAAAATTCCGAATCAAAACTGAATGCAGAGCCAAAACTAATCAAAACAAGCATAATAACAACTAACATTTCGAATTTCATAAATAAGAAAAGAGTAAAAATTTTATAAACATTGTTATAATAAAACCACTATATTCCCATACAAAACTTAATAAAATAAATACACATCTATAAAATATGAGAAATAATAAAGGTGACATTGATATTGACACATTGGTAAAAATAGTAATTGCAGTTATATTTTTGGCCGTAGGAGTTGGAGTTATAATATTATTAAAAGGAAAAGGTGGCGGAATTTTTGGAGAAATTCGTGAATTCCTAAAACTTGGTTTATAATTTAAAATCAAATATTATATCCTCTAAAGAAGAAGATTTTGAATTCTGAGATTTTTCCATAAAGGTTAAAGACGGGATTATTAGATAAATATTTTCACCTGAATAATTTGAATTCTTTGAAAAGTCCAAACGAATATCTCGACCAATTATTAAATCACTAAACATATCAGAACTTTCAAACGGATACATTTTTATTCTATTTATTGTATAATCTTTTCCTAATTCATTACCTATTTCCTCAACATGCCTTCTTTGTGTAATTTCTTCCAGACTTGCTCCAAGAGTTATAGCTAAACTAACGAAATCCCCAAATTTACCTGGAATTTTTCTTAATAAGTCAATATACACTCCACTTGTATCAACATATTCAAATATTTCATTTTCTATCTTCGTTTGAGCACTTTTAACAATTGAACGAATGGATAATCCACCTAAACGAGAAAGTATTTCTCTAAATGTTTTTGTTCCCTCAAATGCGTTTGAAGTTTCTTCCAAATTTTCATCTTCCCAAAAATTCATAATATCTCGTATTTCACAAGCCGTTTTATATCCAATTGTTTGATCTCCTGGAATAACATCATGTTCAGATACAGAATTATTTGTAATATTTTTTGTATAAATTTTTTGTAAATTATCAACAAAGTTAACTCCTTTAGGAAGTGCAACATAAAGATAAGTTCTATTTATATCTTCAGAAAAATAAGACTTATCAACTCCCATTTTTTGACGTTCATCCAAAGATAGATTTCCATAACCATTATTAAAATACCTAACATTAAGACTGTCGGTACTCAAATCTGTTCCTAAATAAACATCCAAGAAATTTCCAGACAAACTATTTTTCAAACTATAAGAATCCATATCGTATATTATTTTATCAAACTCCGATTTAGTACGATATACATTTACCTGACTCTTTTTGTTATCTAAAAAATTAGGAACCAATTCGTTTACAATAGATGTATTATACCCATAGATTTTATTCTCAACATTAAAATATTCTGTTGGAAATATTGTATTCATCAAAATTCCTCCAGAAATTAATGTTGTCAATAACTTTTTCTTGAAACTCATACATTAAAAAGAAAAAAACTTTATAAAAAACATATTAAAAAAATGGGATAAGTAGTCCAAAAACCTTTTAAATTAACAAATATACATCTTGATTAATGGTACAAAAGGAAACAGCAAAATTTGTAAAAGTAAAATGCTCTAAGTGTAAAAATACACAAGTTATTTTCGGGAGAGCATCTACAAAAGTAAAATGTTTGGAATGTGGTGGAATACTTGCAATTCCTAGTAGCGGAAACGCAAAGGTAAGAGCAAGAATAGAAGAAGTTTTACAGTAATTTTTTAATATTTTTAATTACATTTCATCTAAAACATCAATTCCCAACAAGTCTAGAGTTTTTCTTAGAGTTATCTTGAAAGATTCAACTAATTCTAAACGAAATTTATCTTGACTAGAGTTTACAACTGGACACATATGATAGAATTCATTAAATATTTGAGACAACTCATACGCATAATTAGCAAGAACCGTAGGACTTAATTGTTCATATGCCTTCTCGGTTATTTCTGGGAATGAATTAATTTTCTTAATTAAAGAAGCTTCTTGAGGATTAATATCTACAATTTTTAATTCATTATTAACTTTTGCTTTCTTAATAATTGAATTTGCCCTTGCATAAGAATACAAAAGATATGGACCAGTATTCCCTTCAAAAGATAAGGCTTCTTGAGGATTAAAAATAATATTTTTATTAATATCAACTTTCAATAAAAAATATTTTATCGCAGCTAAGGAAATTATTAATCCCCTTCTTTCTGATTCTTTTTTATCAATATCTTCACTTCTCTCAAAAATATTTTTCATAGCTATTTTTTTTGTTTCTTCAATTAAATCTTCAGCAGACTTTGCAGTTCCATCTCTAGATTTCATTTTACCCGTAGGTAACATAACCATACCATAAGAAAAATGTTTCCAATCTTTTTTAATTCCAAGTTTATTTAAAATAGAAAATAATACTTGAAAATGATAAATTTGATCATTACCAACGACATAATAAGATGAATCTAAATCAAAATCTTCTATTTTTTTCATCGCCAAATATAAATCCTGGGTAATATAAACTGACGTTCCATCCGAACGAAGTAAAACTTTTTCTCCTAATTTTTCTTTTTCTAAATTAATAATAATTGCATTATCTTTTTTTGTAAATATTTTTTTCTTTAATCCATCTTCAATTATTTCCTTGCCTTTTTTGTAAAGTTCACTTTCATAATAATTTTTATCAATTTTATATAATCCAAATTTATCAAAAGTTTTCTCTAAACCATCATAAGCCCATTCATTCATTTGTTTCCATAATTTTATAGTATCTTTGTCTCCACTTTCCCACTTCTGTAATAATTCTTTTGCTTCCTCTTCCATCTCCGGATGTTTTTCAATTTCCTTTCCAAACATAACATAATATTTTCCAACAAATTTATCTCCAGACATATTTTCCTTTTCCGGAGTTGAACCATTTCCAAATTTTTGATAAGCAAGCATTGACTTAGAAATTAAAATTCCTCTATCATTAAATAAATTTAAATGATAAACTTTATTTCCCGAATTCTTCAAAATATTCATAACACAATTTCCTATAGAAATATTTCTCAAATGCCCCACGTGTAAAGGTTTGTTTGTGTTTGGAGCAGGATATTCAATTCCTATTTTTTTTGAATCAACATTATGTTTTCCCCAAGATGTTTTTTTTGTTTCTTCAAGCATTTTTTGAGCAATTATTTTTTTATTAATAAAAAAATTCAAATAAGCTCCAGTATTAGTAACATTCGTTATTTCTTCTGGCAACTTTTTTCTAAAATCTTCACACAAATCTTGAGCAATAATCAAAGGAGATTTCTTTTGTTCCTTTGCTAACGAAAAACACGGAAACGCATAATCTCCTAATTCTTCTTTAGGCGGAATTTCAATTAAATTATTGATTTTATTTTCGTCAATTTTTAATTTATTAGATAATAATTTACAAATAATTGATTTCATATTAGAAGATGGGAAACATGCTTTATTAAATTTTTCTCGACTTTCCTCCCTTAATTTTTCCCCAATTTTCACTCATTTTTTCATATTTTAAATTTAATTCATTTATTTTTGTAATATGACACAAATCTAAGAATAAAGATTCTGGAATTAAACGTCGATTACTATAATAATTTTTCATTGAACTTATTGAACAATTTATACCAAATTGAATAATTGAAAAAACACTTGGAGAATTCAATTTATCTCTACACATCTGTAGGAAAACTTTTTGATTTGGTTCAATTAATTTTATTCTCACATTATTAATTCGATAATATAGTTTTTATTTTTAACTGCGACACATATAAACACAAAACTTTAAAAAGGAATTTGATTAAGACAATTCATGAAAAGACCAAAAACAACAAGAAGATACTGTCCTTATTGTAAGAAGAGAACAGATCAAAAGTTGAAAGAACCTAGTAAAAACAAGGCTGGAAGCTTAAAACGAGGAGGAAAGATTAGAATTAGACTTAGAGGTTTATGGAGAGGAATTGGAAATAAAGGAAGATACTCCCGTATGAAAAACCAGCAAAAAGGTAAAAGAAAAACTACAAAAAAGACTAATATCATGTACACATGTTCAGAATGTGGAAAATCTAAATATCAAAAGAAAGGTAAAAGAACAAGTAAAATTACAATAGAATAAAATGGCAGAAAAGAAAAAATTCATAGATATTGAAGTTCCAATGATTAAAACATCAATTGAAGCTTTAGGAACAAAAGAAAGTTTAACAAACCGAACAATAAAATTAGATTTGTCTAGAAAATTAAGAGGAAAAGGATTGAATGTTACATTTCAGATAATGAATACTGATAACGACTTAATAGCAATTCCGAAAAGAATGGAACTTTTAACATCTTATGTAACAAAAATAGTTAGAAAAAAAGTTGATTACGTAGAAGATTCATTTAAAACAACAACAAAAGACGGAATAAACGTTGAAATTAAACCTTTATTAATAACTAGAAAAAAGGTATCCAGAGCAGTTAGAAGAAAACTAAGAGAAGTCGCAAAAGAAAATATATTAGAATTTGTAAAAGAAAATACTTATTTAGATATTGCACAAGCATTATTTTCTTCAGAATTACAAAAAACCATCTTACCTAAATTAAAGAAGGTTTATCCATTAGCATTCTGTGATTTAAGGGTATTCAACACAAAAGAAATTGCTAAAGTTGACGTAAGTAAAGTTGAAATTTCTGACGAAGAAGATGAAGATGATGGAGAGGACGAAAAAGTTATTCAAATAAAAGACGACGAGGAAGAAGATGCCGAGCAAGAATAAACCAAAGAGACTTGACAGAAATAGAAGCTGGAGAGTTGCAAGAAGAAAAAGAAAGAGAGAAGAGTTGTTAACAAATTCTGGAAGAAATAGACAACCAAGACCAAAACATAAAATACAACCAGATTTCTAATTTTAATATTTTAGTTAAGATAATTATTGACAAAATCAATTTAAAATTACTTAAACATTTCAAAATCGTTAATTTTATTTTTCAAATCTTCAATTTTTACACGAACTTGTTTTTCACTATCTCTATCTCGTACAGTAACTGTATTATTTTCTAATGTGTCATAATCAATTGTAATTGCTAAAGGTATTCCTTTCATTGCACTTCTCAAGTACCTTTTTCCAATACTTCCACTCACATCATAGTCTACAATAAAATCTTTTTCCAAATCTTTCTTTATTTTTTCAGCCACTTTTACTAAATCATCTTTTTTCATTAATGGAAAAATACTAACATCAATCGGAGCAATATAATAAGGAATTTCAAAAATTGTTTTTCCTTCTGCTTCATCTTTTTTATTGTAAAACAAATCTATCAAAGCATACGTTGGTCTATCTGTTCCAAATGCAATTTCTAAAATATTAGGAACGTATTTCTCTCCGTTATCTCTAACAGATTCTAATGGAACTCCGCTTGCTTTAGAATGTTGAGTTAAGTCATAATCCGTTCTATCATGAACACCACAAACTTCAGTCCAACCATAATTTTTCAATTTTACTTCTATATCCCAGGCATCATCTGCATAAAATGCCTTCTCGTCTGGAAAATGTTGTCTTAATCTTATTCTTTCCTTTGGTATTCCAAAATTTAAAAATTGAGAATATGCTAAATTAATACACCAACCATATGCTTGACTTTTAATAAATCCCTTTTTTAGTGCTTCAGATATTTTTATTGGAACAACTTCCGCGTTTTTTTCCTCACTTTTATAATCCCAGAAAGGTAAAACATTATCTTTTATCTCTTGATATTGTTCCCAATTGTTTTTATCTTTTGGATCAACAAACATTTGCCCTTCCGCCTGAGTAAACTCACGTCCACGAAGAACGCTTTGTCTTGGAGAAATTTCATTTCTATATGCTTTACCGATTTGAAAAATTCCAAAAGGAGTTTTATGTCTAAAATAATTATAAAATCTGTTAAATGGCAAATATGTTGTAGTTGCAGTTTCCGGTCTTAAAGATGCGTTTTTCCCAGCGACAAGCGTTTTCATCATTAAACTTTGTCTATTAATTTCTGTAACAAAATGCCCTTTACAACTTGGACAAACAATATCTTTTTCTTTAATAAAATCTAAAATCTGTTTATCCGAAAACGAATCCGCGGAAACATCATAATTTTCCTCAATTAATTTATCAGCTCTAAAAACAGAATCACATTTTGAACATTTAATAATTCTATCAGAAAACGTATCTAAGTGTCCAGAAGCTTTCCAAACTTCATCTGGTAAAACAGTCGGAGCTTCAACTTCCATAAAACCAGCAGAAGAAAATGTTTTTCTAACAGAGTTTTCAACTTTATTTTTTAATAATTTACCTAAAGGTCCATACGTATAAAACCCAGCTAAACCACCATAAATTTCCGGACTTGGTCCCCAAATTAAACCAGCTTCCTGAACAAAACTAATAAAATCTTTCGTTTCTGCCATAAACAATAGATACTAAAGGAACTTTTAAAGTTTACCACATATACTAAATAGTAGAAATCAATAAAAACAAATTAGGTTTGAATAGCAAATGGGAGAGGTAATTATAAACGAAAATTTTGATGAAGATGATGTTTCATTATTTTCAAATAATGAAAAAATAGAATTCACGGCCGGAGATTTTTTTGAATTAAAAAAAGAAATAGTAAAAAATAATGATAATAAAAATATTGACAAACTAACGTGTTTTGATCTAATAAAACAAAATTTGGCTTACGATTTACCGTACCAAAGAGATGGAGCTATAAAATTAATGCGTGATATGAATTCAACGGCTTTACTGGCCGACGAAGTTGGTTTGGGAAAAACAATTACCACATCATTTGTAATAAAAGAAGGAATAATTAGGGGATTTATCCGAAAATGTTTAATTTTAACTCCACCAAGTTTAGTAACACAATGGGTTGAAGAATTAAAAGATAAATTTGAAATTGATTTTCATATTATAGAAAGTCCAAATGATTGGGGAAAATATCCTTTTTGCATTGCATCAATTGACAGAGTTAAAATTTATGATAAAGATTTGGGAGAATTTCGTCACAAAAAAGCACACTCAATTGACTGGGATTTGGTAATTGTTGATGAAGCACACAAATTAAAAGAAAGAACAACCGTTCGATGGAAATTTGTCGATCGTTTACAAAAGAAACGTTTTTTACTTTTGACAGCAACTCCTTTTCAAAATGATTTAATTGAATTGTATAATTTATTGCATTTATTAAAACGAGGGCATTTGGGAACAATAAAAGAATTCAGAAACAAATTTTTATACAAAGGGAATAAAAGACATCCTTTACACTATGACGAATTAAAAAGAAGACTTGATGAAGTTATGATTAGAAGACGAAGAGATGAAACTGGAATTGTGTATAAACAACGAATTCCAAAAATAATAAAAGTAGAACTCACACCTGAAGAAAAAATGATTTATGACAATACCGTTTTATTGTTAAAAGAAAATTATTTTCGTGTCAACGGCGAAGAAATTAACGGACACTTAGTAATTTATGCTTTATTACCAAAAGTAACTAGTTCTTCTCGTTCAGCAATCGAAAGTTTAATGGGAATAGTTCAAAATGAAAAATACTCGACAACCACAAAAGAAATTGCTCAAGGAATATTAGACGACTACAAAAAATTAAAACATGATAGTAAAATCGAGAAATTGTTAGAAATAATTGATGAAATTAAAAATCGAAGTGAAGACGAAAAAATATTAATTTATACTAGACACCCAACAACATTAAGATATATTGTTGAAAAATTAGAACCATATCACTTCAAAATTATAGAATTTTTAGGTGGCCTAAGTCGAGAAGAAAAAGCAGAAAGAATAAATGAATTCAAAAAAGGAAATGCGGACATATTAATTTCAACAGACACCGGAGCTGAAGGATTGAATTTTCAATTCTGTAGAAATTTAATAAATTACGATTTACCCTGGAACCCAATGAGTGTAGAACAAAGAATTGGAAGATTAGATAGAATTGGACAGAAACGTGATATGTATATTTATTCACTTGCGACAAAAGGCACTATGGAAGAAAATGTCGTAGATTTAATCATAAATAAAATGTGTTGTGTAGGTCTAGTAATTGGAGAACTACCAATTATTTTATTTAATTTAGGTTTAGACTCTGAAACAAAATCAGGAAGAAACAAAATAGAAGAAAAATTAATGAATTCCTTTATTGATTCAAAAGGCAATTTAGATATATTTAGTCGAGGAGTTAAAGAAATAGAAAAAATAATTTCTGATGGAATGAAAGATTATGAAGAAAGTAAAACTGCAACTAGTGAATTATTAGATAAAAAAAATTAAAATATATAATTCTCTGCGACTCCGCCCTTTAGTTTAAAGTTTCCATTTGCATCTATAAATGCAACCAAAGCATCGGTTCCGTTTCGGAATTCTAGTTTACTTCCCGTTCCACTTAAAGTCGAACTTGATTCTAGTGTTCCTTTCAAGAATAAGTAACCACTTGAATTGAAGTATGCAACTGTTGTTCCTGCATTATTTTGTATAATAAACGAACCTGTTGGAGGATTTAGTGTTGATACACTCTGAGAGTAAGTTCCTTTTAAGTATGCATCTCCTTTGTCATCCACGAATGCGACTGAATTTCCAGAATTATCTTTAATCTCAAGCCTCTTTCCCGAAGGTGCGGCCGTATTCTTTATTGTAAATGGACCAAAGTGTTTTGTTGTTCCTAAATTACTTGCTCCATCGGCTGCTCTTACGTGGAAATAATAAGTTCCATCAGCCAAATTATTCTTCGTATACGATGTTGATGTAACAAAAGCACTACTCGTTGTTGGGTTTGTCGAAGCCGAATTATCAACTAAAAGATAATATTTTGAAACACCTGTTGTTAAGGTTGTGTTAGACAATTCGTAAACCCTTATATCATCAAACCATGATTGTCCTGTTTTTGTAGTAGAATTTCCACAAAAGTATACAGCTCCACCAAATCTTAGTTTCGTACATGTCCCAGAATTGATTACAACTTTTCTATATGTCCAATCATTTGTTCCTGTCATACTACTTGATAAGTGTGATGACCACTGACTACATCCAGTTCCTGATGCTTGTGCCGCAAATATAGCTGTACTTGCAGGTAAACCGTTAACTCCTATTGTAGTTTCATTATTTTTCATCCACCCTTCAACAATGTAAACTGTATTTGTTTTTACATCAATATCTTGATAAAGATAGTTATTACAATAACTACTACTATATGATATTTTACCGCTATAATTTCCAGAATAAGATTCATCACTTGTTCTAGGCCAACCTGTCCAACCTCCATTTGTACTTTCAAAATTAGAATTATTCAAAAGACTTCCCTCGTTCCCATTAGTATCCCATTCTTTTGTGTAATAGAAATAATTATTTCCACTATCTGTTGAAGCTCCCCAAGAGAATGTAGCGTTCGTCAAACTAGATACATAATTTTCCCTATGTGTTGAAGAAGTTAATGATGGAATTGCTGATGGTACAGTCGTATCGTTTGCTGCTGTGTCTGCATACGAGTCCATACTTACATTCGTTACTGATGTATACGTTCCGTCAACTGTTGCAGACCTAAAGAATCCGTGTTTTAAAACTCCCGACTGCATATCATTTATTATTTCTTTTTGAGATAAGCTACGATTATATATACGAACCTCGTCAACTGTACCTCTAAAAGGCCAAGAGGTATATCCACTAATATAAAATTCTGTCCATGACGCTAAACTAACTCCAGTAATTGTATAATAATGCCAATTAGTGTCTGGTGTGGGTTTTGTAACCTGAATACCATCTTCATAATATTTTATTGTACCCGAACCTACTGCGGCATTATAAAATCCACCATTACCACCGGATGTCGCCATTACATATTGATTTGTTGTTTGTCCCTTTATTGGTAACCAACTTCCGATTGATGAAGCTTTTCTCCAAAAAGAAATTGATACATTTGTTAAAGTTGAAAAACTTAAACCATTCACTTTTACATAATTTGTATATGCGTCTCCCAAACTTAACGCATTATCGTTTTCTATTTTACCTGCAGTCCAAGTAGGGCTTCCAGAGAAAGTTCCTGTCAAATCATTTCCACTCCAGTCTGATGTTGTCGTTCCTGTTCCTTCTTCGAACGGCATGTATAAAACTAATCCGTTATCTCCTTCTTTTGTTTGAACGTCAACTTTGTTGTTTGCAGTATTTGCACTTAGAACTGTCCAAGGTGAGGTCGGAGTTGTTCTATCTTTTGTTATATTACAAACTGTTGCGGACCAATCTGAGTAGTGTGACGCTGTGGCGTCTTGAACTCTTGCTCTATAACAATACATCATATTATCTTGTAATGATGAGTGAGTACATGTATCGCCTATTTGAGTACAAACCGTAGAAGACGATGGCGAAACTTGTTCTAAAGAATAATTGTAACCAGCCAAAAGTCCAGACATAGTAATTGTCATAGAACCTGCTTCAGAACCTAAAGCATGACTTGTCGCTGGAATAACTGATGTAATCGTTGGTGCAGTAATTGTAACACAATCATTAGACGAACAATAAGCTCCTGTTGTACATTCTGCGTTAGTATTACAATCTTTCCAAACTCCGGCATTACAGAAATCTGTATCTAAATCACCATCAATATCTATTGATACGTTTCCAGATGAAACATATTCATTTGTTGCTAAAACTCCGTTTCTGTCTGAATCATAACCACAAGCACTTGTAGGAACACACATCCCACCAGAATTTACTCCATTACAAATTGCACCGCTAGTTAAATCACAAGCATTTGAAGTGTTCAAACTAGCGGAATATAAGAAACAATTTCCAGAAGTACAATGATCATTTGTTGAACAATTGAAAACTCCGTTAATCATTTTTACATTACAGATATCACCAGAACAAGTTCCGGTACATGTTGATGCTGAACAAGTATAACCACTAGATAAAACAGCTGTTGCGTTTGTTGCAGCACAACAAGTTGAATCACATGCTGAATAAGAACAAGTTGCTCCACAACGAGAACTTAAAATATCTGTAATTATCCAAGATGCTTTTTGAGTACTATTTACAAAACAACCAGTTGATGTACTACTTCCAGCTCGCTCATCACAAATATCAGAAATACTTGAACCGATATCTCTTTCACACATAGTATTCTCATTACTATCAAAATAAGAATTTGTCGGAGTATAACATTTATTATCATCTGTTAAACCAATTCCATCATCATCACAATATCCTGAAGTACAAACTCCTGCTCGTTCTGTATCATTCGCGACTTTAGTTACTCCAACACAATTGTTTCCATTTGCTAATTTTGCAACACAACTTCCTGTTGTATTACAATAAAATCCTGTGCCACAATCTGCATTCTTTGTACAACCCAAAATAACTGTGTAACCATATGGAGACGAGTTAGATAAAGCAATAATATTGCTATCTATTTCAGTTCCGTCTAATTTCAATGTAAAATTATCCGTTCTTGAAGTCGTTTTCAAATTTAATTCAGTAACTTGACCTGATATCGTCTTTGAATCCATTTGAGTTCCGCTCGCATTGAATAAAGCCAAAGTTCCACTAGGAATAGCATTATTTGAATAAGTAACGTTGAAAGGAATTGTTCGGTTGAAAATTACACTATTCCAAGAATAAACGTTCGGTGTAAAATTCACATAACCATTAATTTGTGGACCTGTTACATAATTATATATTTTATTAATATAAGAATTTCCCGTAAAATTAAATACAGATTGTGCATTAGGTCTTGTATAACTAGCAGTGTTTATAGAACAATCATTACAGATAAAATTAGCATTATAATAAGAATGTAAATATCCTGTAATTGTTAAATTATCTGCGAATGTTTTAGAATTTGTCGCATATGGATACACATAATACATAGTGGAATCATTTATCCAAACATTTGTTCCCGTTCCATAATTATATAGATAAAAATTCGTAACATTCGAATTTGATAAATTTATTTTACTACCAGAAACCGAAGATATTATTTTATTGTAATTTGTCACTCCATTAGTCACGTTTGTAACTGTTGCATTATTATAGAATAAAAGTTCAAGGGCATCTGTTTTTGAATTAATAAATGTAGAGCTAATATTAGAATATCCAGTAAAATAATGTAATAAATCATATATATAAGAATTTTTCACAACTAATACGGCATTATTCCCAGAATCACCGACATAAAAGAATGGAGCACCTACATATGTATTTTTCAAACTAACATTATTATTTGCTACACTGTTAACAATATCTTTTGTTACCCATGTATTTCTTATTAATCCATCAACTTCTAATGCACTGTTTCTAAGCATATAATATAAATTTGATATCTTAGAATCTTCCATTCTAGTTTTACCATAATAAGAATCTATTCTATAAATTGATGTATTTTTCAACAATACATTTGCCGATGTTGAATCTTGATAAATCCACATAGAATAATATGAATCTCTATCCATATTTGAATTGTAAATTTCTATTTTATTACTTTTTGGTCTTATACGAACATATTGAGTTCTTCCAGTCTCGTTCATATTTGTATTATTTACCCACAACTTACCTTCCACCCAAATTGCATCCCTGTTGTTGAACGTCTCGTAATTATATGTATAGTTTACGTTATTTAAGAATAATTCACCTGTTGAAGTAATATTTATTTTTATATTATTTATTAGTATGTTTTCACAATACTGAGTATCTGTTATAGTCCAAGTTCCAGATGTTGGAACGTTACATTGTTGTACACAATCATTAGAAGAACATTGATAACCTGTATTACATTGTGTATTTGTAGAACAATCTTTCCAAACTCCAGAATCACAAAAATCTGTATCCGAATCACCATCAATATCTATTGATACATTTCCAGAAGAAACATATTCATTTGTTGCTAAAATTCCATCTCTATTTGAATCATAACCACAAGCACTTGTAGGAACACACATCCCACCTGAATTTACTCCATTACAAATTGCACCACTAGTTAAATCACAAGCACTTGAAGTGTTCAAACCAGCAGAATACAAGAAACAATTTCCAGAAGTACAATGATTATTTTCTGAACAATTGAAAACTCCATTAATCATTTTTACATTACAGACATCGCCAGAACAAGTTCCCGTACATGTTGATGTGGTACAAGTATAATCACTAGATAAAACAGCTGTTGCGTTTGTTGCAGCACAACAAGTTGAGTCACATGCTGAATATCCACAACTTGCATTACAACGAGAACTTAATACATTTGTATTTATCCAAGTTGCTTTTTGCCCATTTGCAAAACAACCAGTTGATGTACTACTTCCAGCTCGTTCATCACAAACATCAAATATACTACTTAATCCAATATCTTTTTCACACATATTATCATTCGAATCAAAATAAGAACTTGTCGGAGTATAACATTTATTATCATCTGTTAGTCCAACCCCATCATCATCACAATATCCTGAAGTACAAGTTCCAGCATTTTCTGTTGAATTCGCAACTTTTGTTATTCCAACACAATTATTTCCGTTTGCTAATTTTGCAACACAAGTTCCACTTGAATTACAATAGAACCCTGATGCACAGTCTCCATTCTTTGTACATGTGTTTATACAATCATTAGAAGAACAATAATAGCCTCCTGCCGCATTACACTGTGTATTTGTTGAACAATCTTTCCAAACTCCAGAAGTACAAAAATCTGTATCTCCATCCTCATCAATATCTTTTGTTACATCACCAGAAGCAACATATTGGTTTAATCCAGTTCCATAAGAACAATAACCCGACGGAACACACATCCCCCCAAAATATGTACCACTACATATTCCAGTTGTCGTGTCACATGCTGACCATGTTGATTGCTTTGATATGTTAAAACATGCATTACTTGTACACATATCATTTGACGTACAATTTGAATAACCATTTACAATCCTAACATTACAAATATTACTAACACAAGTCCCTGTACAAGTCGAGGCTGAACAAGTAAATGTTCCAGCACTTGAAGGATTATTTGTTAAAACTGCGGTTGTATTTGCTGCCGCACAACAAGTTGAGTCACATGCTGAATACGAACAAGTTGCCCCACAATTAGAACTTGTAATACTTGTAGTTATCCAAGATGCTTTTTGTTCGTTTGCAAAACAACCAGTTAATGTACCACTTCCTATTCTATCATCACACTCGTCAGAAACACCAGAATTATAATCTTTTTCACACGTATTACCATCATTTCCATCAAAATATGTTCCTGTTCCTGTATAACATAAACGACTATCTGTTAAACCAACTAAAGACTGTTCATCATTATCGTCACAATATCCCGAAGTACAAACTCCTGCTCGTTCTGTATCATTTGCAACCTTTGTTATTGCAAAACAATTGCTTCCATCCGCTTTCTTAGGTTTACATGCCCCTGAACTATCACAATAATAATTTGTTCCTATTTTTGATGTACAATTTGAATTTTCTGTACATGTGTTTACACAATTACCTAAATAACAATAATATCCACCAGTAGTATTACATTGAGCATTTACTGAACAATCTTGCCATGTTCCGGCATTACAATAATCCATGTCTCCATCAGAATCCACATCTACAGAACTACTTCCACTTGCATAACACACGGAATTATTTACACACGCGTTTGAAGTTGAACAACATGCGTCATCTGAAGAACTTGATGCGTAACTATTATCCATACTTGAATCTGCAGCTCTTGTTCGTTTGTTTTCTCCGGAATCATCGGTACAACACGTCGTTTGTGCAATATCTCCACCTAAGTTCCATAATCCAGAACCTACTATATTTGAACAATATGTAGAATTATAATCTGCATTAAACCATACTCCATTATCACAATAAGACAAATCGCTTCCAGAATCAGTATTAATTTTTGAAGCTTGATTATAACAACCAGAACTTGTTGAATCTGGATCTCCAGATACTCTATTCCCTTGCGCTGGAGCACTATACACACAATCCGTTGACGAGTCACAACACCATGCATTAAGATTATTTGTTGCATTTCCACTAACATTTTTTAACCAACCGAATTGCCATTCACGAACAAAATCGCTACTTCCAGCGAACATATTTATAGCAACAGTTCCTCCATTACTTCCACCCAAATAAGAAGACAAATTTGCCCAAATCCAATTCGAAGAACATCCAGAAGTAATTGAAAGTCCTTGTTTCATATCTCCCAAATTATACCTGTATCGATTTTCTGTTGCATTATCAACCAATAATTGTAAATAACTAGTTCCTAATGAACATGGATCATAATTATATACGAAACACATATCATTTGTTCCGGCTGTATAAGATGTTTTCGTTCCAACCGGACCATCCCCAGAAAATTGCCACCAATCGATATCACTAGTATAAGTTTGTGTTCTTGTATAAGCATCATTCAAATTTATACTGTCGGTCGTAGAAGCCTCCATTCCTCTAGATAAAGTTTTCGCAGGATAACAAAACCATTTTTTCGCCATCATAACATTAGAAGTATATAACCCGTCATCTCCCGTAGGATCATAACAAATAGCGCTTTGATCACCATCCATATAATAGTTACAAAAATCATTATTTAGTCCAGAACATGCAGAATTATTAACACATTCTTTCACAACAAAAGAAGAAGTCCCACTACCACCCAAATTATTGGCTGTATCATATCCAGAATAATCTAAACTATAACAATCAGGCTCCAGTGAAAGCAACGGATTACGCGTATAAGATTCATTAGGACCAAAAATATAAGC
>CAYXZJ010000011.1:8833-18818 GCA_964470085.1 Candidatus Woesearchaeota archaeon | reverse complement strand
GCCATTCCAACTCCACCTTTATTTCCATGACCTTTATGTTTTTGTCTAAATCCCCAACCACAAGTTCTTGCTCCTCTTATTCTAGAATTCTTTGGTCTTTTGTGTACAGATACCATTTTATAACATTCTCTCCAATAATTTACCTATTTCTGGATTTCTACCAAGTATTCCTTTTGGATAACCAACCTTAGAAGATTTTTTCAATCCTCCTCTTGCTGGGTGTAAAAAGAAAACGCCTTTTCCTTTGTCTCTTTTTGTTTTTAATTCGTTTGCTAATTCGTCAGTTATTTCTCCGAATATAACATAATCTTTTAACGATTTTATCATTCCTAACCTAACTTTGTCTGTTTTCTCAACTAATATACATGTATATTTCTTTCCAAGTTTTAATCTTGTTAAAGTATTCTCTACTTTCTCTTGCATATTACATTTCCCTGCTATTCTTATTGCTGCTATCATTTTATAATTCCAAATCATTTAATTTATTTAATGCTTGTACACAAGCTTTTGCTGTATTAAAAGTTGTTCTTTTCTTTCCAGAACTTTTCGAGTATATATCTTTTATTCCGGCTACCCTTAATATTTTCTTTAATTCATTATTAACAACTAATCCTGTTCCTTGTGGCGCAGGTATTAATTTTATTTTAACTGACGAGCATTTTCCTTCTATTTCCATTGGTATAGAGTGTTTCTCTGAGCATGAACAATTGAAACTTCCACATCCTCTTGGAACTGTCATCATATTCAACTTTGCTTTTCTTACAGCCTTCTCTTTTGCTGGTAATGTTTCAGCTGCCTTCCCATATCCAATTCCGATATGTCCACTTCCATCTCCAACAACAGCCATAACACTGAATGTTAAAGTAGTTCCTTCTTTACCAACTTTTTGAGTTTGTCTGAATGCTCTTCTTTTTCCACCACCGAATTTACCTTTTGCTTGTCCAATAAATAAAACATCAGTTTGTAAATGTGGTATTAATGTGTCTACAATTTCTGCTTCTAATATTTTTTTACCACTTGCAAAAACTGTTTCAATATCTTTTATTTTCCCAGCCTTAACATCTTTTCCTAATTGTGTTTTTGGAATCCAGAGTTCTAATTTCTCTTTTTCTTCTTTTTTGAATCTTTCTTTTCTTTCTTTTTCTTCAGGAGTTAGTCCTTTCATTTCTTCAAGTTCGAATTGTTTGATTGCTTCATTTGTAATATCATCATATTCGTTCTTTTCTATTTCTTCTACTATTCCATTCATCTCTTCTAATTGTTCTTCATATTCGTTCTTTTCTACTTTTTTACTCATTTTTTATTTCCTCCAATCTTACTTAAAACTTTATCAAATTCTTTTTTAACTTCTGGCTTTAAATGTTTTCCTGCTAATCTGTCTTCAGATGGGAAAATCTTTTCGTTTGCATTTATTTTTAATCCGCCGTCGATTAATCCTTTAACAACTGAATAGTTTCTATTTCCATAAAAATTTCTTGTCATTCCTAGATCAATTATATACTTTCCTTTTTTATCTGCTTTATTTGCGAATAATATACCTGTTAAATATCCAGCTGTAACAGATTTTAATGATCCTGTGAATTTTTCATTTAATCCTTCTTTAATTAAATCTTTCGATGTTGCAGACAATAAAACTTTATCTTTTGATTCTTCACTTGTAACTAACTGAACAATAAAGTATTTGTTAGTCTGTCTTATTACGATTCTATCTACTCCCGATTTTAATAAACTAAGTCTACCTTTGTAATCTGTTTTACATTCTCTTCTTCTTCGTTTTTGTGTTCTTAATCCTGTCATTTTAATCTCTCCTTAACGACTCAACCATATGTCGTTTACTCTTGAATTTTCTTGCTCTTATTTGTTTTCTAGCTTCTTTATATTCAACGTTGTCAATTGCTTTAGTCTTCTTCATATGTTTCAAGTGACTTCTCAATTTTCTCGTGATTATTACATATTCTTTCTTATCTTTATTAACTTTCTTTTTAACCTTTCCTGGTCCTCTTCTGTGTTTTCTTTTTACTAACTTTCTTCTACCAGTTATATCTTTTATTTGTATTGCTCCAGCGTTATATAAATCCATAATATCTTGTCTTGTTATTGCTTCTTTAATTTCTGGAATATTATCGTCAACAAAATAAATTCTTCCTTTTCCAACTCCTAATACTTTCGCTGCTAATTCTTTTTTATTTGCTAAATTCATTTTTTCTCCGTTTTCTTATATTTATTTAATACTACTAATCCTTTTTCTGAACAAATTTTTAACATTTCAGTTCTCTTCTTTGTTCCAACGTCGGCTATTATAACTGCGCTTCCTTTATCTAATAAATTCAATTCTTTCAAGTTGGTAACAAAATTTGGTTTGCAACCGTTTATTTTGTTTTTGATTGCATTATTTTCACTGTATCCTATTTTTGGTCTTGCAGAGTATCCTTTTACTCCTAATCTTATTTTATTTTGTCTACCTTTTGCAGCTCTCCATTTTCTATTTTTCTTTACAGTTTTACCAAATTTGATTTTTTTCTGCCAGTCTCTTCTCAAAAATGTTGGTTTTTTCTTTTTTTCTTCTACCATTTATATTTTCCTCCCACATCTACTTGTTAAAAATATTCCATCTTGAAAAATTCTTCTATCTCTATTTGTTAATCTTGTTGCTCTCTCTAGATTAGCGGCTGTTTGCCCTGCAGATTCTCTATTTGAAGAAGAAACTGTTATTTTGTTTCCACTTACTTCAACATTAACTCCAGATAAAATATCTGCAATCCTATCTTTCTTTTCCCCCAAGAAAGATTTTACAACTACCTTGTTGCCTTCCTTTTTTACATTCATTGGGAAGTGTAAATTACAAATTTCTAATTCATAAACATATTCCTCAGAAAATCCCTTTATCATATTATTAATGTGAGCCCATGTTGTTCCAATAATGGCTGACTCTCTTCTCGTAGCAGCGTTAAAAGAAACTATTATAGAATTTCCCTCAATTACTAAACTTACTCCATGTAAACTCATTTTCTTTTTTATTTCTTTACCGTTCATGGATAATGTTAATTCTTCTCCGTTAAGGGTAGCTTTCATACCTTTTGGTAATTCAATTTTTCTTGATAAATCTTTATTCATTTTAATAAAAGTATGCTAATACACTTCCTCCAATTTGTTTTTCTAAAACATCCTTATGGGACAATAGTCCTTTATTTGTAGATATTACTAATACACCGATGTTTCTTGATGGCAAAAACCTTCTTAGATATTTATTAACTTCGTCTTTTTTAACATAATATCTTGGTTTAACTGCTCTACACATGTTTAACTTTTTGATTTCTACATAAATTGTATTATCGTCGTTAATTTTGTATTCTATGTGTCCATTGTTTTTCATCATTTCCAATACTCCAATTAAAACTCTTGAACTTCTGTTTATTACTAACTTTCTCTTTTCAATCATTTTTGCATTCATGATTTGATTCAATCCGTCTGCAACTATATCTTGACTCATTTTAACTGTATTTTTTGAAACCCAATTCCGGAGCTAATTCTCTGAAACAGTGTCTGCATAAATTTAGATTATATTGTGATATGTGAGCACCAAATCTTCCACATACTTCGCATTTTTGTGCAGCAATTCCAAATTTTCTATTTTTAGGTTTGTTATGTTTTAAATACTTCTTTAAAACAGCTGGCTTACTTTTTAATTGTTTAGTAACTTTTCTCCAATCACTTGCTGTCATGTTTTCGTTTCCTGATCACATTGGTCTTAAATTTATTTTCTAAAAAGGAGATAATTTCTTCTTTAGATACTACTAATCTTCTTGTTTTACCTCTTTTAACCTTTTTGGCCTCTACATGTTTTCCTGGTCTTGCAAATACAACTGTTATTTCTAATCCCATTATTCCAACTTCTCTTATATATTCTAATCCTGGAATTTCTACATATTCACGTATTCCAAAACTAAAGAAGTTATTTTGAATTTGTTTTTCTTTTATTGTATTATCAACTGATGCTAATAACCTTGGAAGTAAATCTTCAACTTCTTTTCCTCTTAATGTTACTTTTGTTCCTACTTCTAAACCTGGTCTTACTTGCCATGTTGGAATTCTTTTTGTTGCTTTAACTTTAACAGGTTTTCTTCCTGTAATTTTTTCTAACAATATGAAACCCTTATCCAATTTATCTCCAGTTCCGCCGATATTTAATACCATTTTTTCAATTTTAAAATCTTGTTTTACCATTTTATTACTTTATAACGAAGAATGTCTTGTGAGGCAATGTAACTTCTTTATCCTCCATTTTAACTTTATATTGTTTACCTCTTCTAATGTTTTCAATAGCTAATATTTCCCCATTTCCACCAGCATGTTTTCCTGATACAATTTCAACTTTTGCTCCAACCTTTAATGGTAATATTTTTTCTATTTTATTTGTAAAAGTATTTAATAGAACAGAATCTCCAACATTAAACTTCATATCTGTTAAAAAGTTATTTCCATCTTCCAAATTAATTTGGACCTTACCATTTGCTAAATTTTTCTTTCCTGAAATTTTAATTATCTTTGTTAATGAATCTTCTTTTGAAACTTCTCTTAATTTAAACTTTCTATTCACAATCTCTAGTTCATAATATTTGTTTAACTTTTCAAAATTTATTGTGTCAAACGCGAATACTGGGAATAACTCATCTTTTCTTACTTTACTATTTATTTTTACATTTCCACCGTTCATGATGAATTTTACTTCTTTTCTTGTAGATGCCATATTTAACATATCTCTAAGTATTGCTAAAATTGTAATTGACTTACTTGCGGCATGTCTTGGTTGAGCAATATATCTTTGTTTCTTAACCTTTCTTGCTATTGGCCATGTTTTAGGCATTTCAGTTCTTTTCTTGTGCATTTTCTTTCTCCTTATTTGTTACATTTAATTTTGATTTTTTAAATCTTTTTTTATCCGAATCATTTAATTTGATTATCAATAATTTTGATGGGTGGAACCATACTGGAACCTTTTCTCCGTCTTTTCTAGATCTATTAACACCGTTAACTTGTACTCTTGTGTTTTTTACATCAACGATTGTTATTTTTCCTGTTTTATTTGTGAATTTTCCTCTCATAATTTTTACTTCGTCATCTTTTCTAACTTCTACAGCCCTTATTCCATATTTCTCTTTTAACGACTTATCTAAATGTGAAGACAATAATTTGTGTTTTATATGGATTGGAGCATTAGCTAAAAACTTTCTTTGTTTTCTTGGTTGAACACTTCCATTCCAATCTTTATTAAATTCTGATTTCATTTTAGTATACTATGCTAGCTAATTTAGCAACCTCCTTCCATCTTTCTTGAACTTCTCTTGCTACAGCACCTTTAATTTGTGTTCCTTTTGGATTTCCTTTGTCATCCTTTAATAAAACAACTGCATTATCACTAAAGCATACTCTTTCACCAGATAATCTTCTCCAAGATTTCTTTTGTCTTACAACAACCGCATCAAAAAGTTCTCCTTTCATTTTTGGATCTCCTTTTCTAACTGATATTTTAACTTGATCTCCAACTTTTGCAAAAACCTGTCTTCCCTTTTTTGTCTTTGATTGTTTTACTCCAACTATTTTTACAATTCTTGCTCCACTATTATCAGTAGCTTCAACTACGCTACCAATATTTAATCCTCTAGTTGGTTTTGCTGATATTGCTTTCATTTAATTATTCCTCCTAACAACTTTACTTACAACGAAATGTATTGTCTTACTTATTGGTCTTGTTTCAGAAACCTCAACCAAATCTCCTGCTTCAAAATCATTTTTCATACATGCTGGTAATCTTGCATGAATTTTTGTTTTTCTCTTCTCATATCTCTCGTATTTTGGAACCTTAAACATTCTTTCCAATTCTATTGTGATTCTGTCAGATAATTTTTTAATCACAACTCCTTCGAAAACTCTACCCCTAAGTCTTAATTTTTTATCTCCATGAATTGGACAAAACTTGTCAGTACATATTGTTTCTTTCTCTTGTGTTGATTGTTTGTTTTCTTTTGCCATTTTAATCTTCTATTAATTCTGGATTATATCCCATCTCAACCAAAATTGGTTTGATCATTTTTTTATGGTTACCTTGAAGTTCAATGATTTTATTTTTTATAGTGCCGCCACAAGCCCTTTTTGCTTTTAATGTTTTAGCAACGGTTTTTATCTCATTGTTGTCTTCTATGCCCGATATTAATGTTGAGTATTTACCGAAACGTCTTTTTTCCGTCGACACATTTATCTTTTGCTGTGTTCTAGATATTTCTTCACAAACACAAGCTTGTATCGGTAATCCACACTTTGGGCAAATATCCACTTTATTTTTTGTCTCCTAATTTAGTTTTTTTATTCTTCTCCGTTAATAATCTTGCAATTTCCTTTTTAATGCTTTTCTTTTTTGTTGGTTGTTTTAACAATTCTATCTTTAATTCAACTAATTTTTGTTCAACGTCTTTTATTGTTTCCTTTTTAGCTGCCATATTTATTTTTTACTCCTTTTTGTTTTTTTTACTTCTTCAACTTGTTCTTCAATAATTGCATTGTTTTTTATTTTATTTATTAATTCTTCGTTTATTGTTATTCTATCGTGCATTTGCACATTTGGAGCTAAAACGGCGACATTGATTCCAATAACACCTTGTTTTGTTTCAGCAACACTCTCAGCTCTATCAACAACATTAGATGGTTCTCCTGTCTTCTTTAAATATCCATATGTAAATCTCCAAACTCTTGCTCTATCGCTTGGCAATTTTCCAGATACTCTCAATTCTGCACCTAAAGCTCCAGCTTTTTTTATTCTTGATAAAACTTTATAACTAGTTGATTTGTATTTTGAAGCACCAAATTTTTCCAATGTTAATGCAATATCATCTGCAATTAATTGAGCATCAAATTCTGGATGTGTTATTTCTTCAATGTCTACGTGAGGATTTTCCATGTTGAATTTTTTCTTTAATATTTCTGTTAATTGAGCAATTTTTTCTCCTTTCTTTCCAATTATTAATCCTGGTTTATGTGTTGCTATAACAACCTTTTCTCCTACAGGAGTATATTCGATGAATACTCTAGAAACCTTTCCTTTTCCAAACATCTTTTTTACAAATAGTTTGATATTATATTCATCTTTCCTTACATTGACAAACGTTTTTTCTTCCATTTACTTTTTATTTTTATTTAATTTATTTTTTAAAAATGACTCTTTGGAAACAGCTTCTAAATAAAGATGCGTTCTTTTCCCATGTCTTCCAGCTCTTCTTGCAGGTTCAGATGCTCTGTTTGGCATTGCTATTTTTATAACCGGATTTTCAATTTGATTAACGTTACAATTTGATTCCAATTGTTTTACTAATAATAAAATTCCTTTAGCTGTGTCTTTTGGATATTTAGCACCCGAGATTCCTTTACCCTTTTGATGAGGAACTTCTAATGCAGTCATTTTAACTGGGAACTTTTCTAAGATAACACCTTCTAACATTTCTTTAGCTCTTATTATTGATTTACCTGTTATCATTCTACAAACATACTTAGAATATTTAGGAGAAATTCTAATTGAATACCCATTAACAATTGCTTTATCTTTTGGAGTTACTTCAACTTTTTTAACAACTTTTTTCTCTTCCGATTTAGTTTCGACTATATCAGTTGCCTCAACAGGCTCAACTGGTTTTGTTTCAACAATATTTTTCTCAGTTGCTTTATCCTCGGAGGCTTTCTTCATTTTTTTAATTTTAGTTTCTTCTGCCATTTTTAATTACTTTTTCTTTGTTTTATTTGTATGTTTAGCTATTCTTCTTGTTTGTGAGAATTCACCTAGTCTATGACCTAGCATTTGGTCCGTTATTTCGACTTTCTGGAATTCTTTTCCATTGTGAATATAGATTGTCTCTCCAACCATCACTGGAACTATTATCATTTCTCTTAAATGAGTTCTTATAGGTTTCCCTTTAGCGTCGCATTTTTCACAACGTTTAACAAATTTCATTATCATATCATAATTTCTATCAATTAATCTTCTTGGTCTAGACTTTACATATTTAGAGAATTCTCTAAGGTCCATTTTCTTCATATCTTCAACATTTACTCCTCTAAAGAATTTATCTTTATTTTTTTGAATTACAACATTTTCTTCCATTTTATCTCTTCTTCCTTCCTGTTCTTCTTGGCCTTATTAATCCAACTTTCTTTCCTGGAGATGCATTACGCTTAGCAATCTTACTCTTTATATTTTTTCCTCTACCAGAACCAAATGGATGATCAACCTTATTCATTGAAACCGCAGATGTTCTAGGCCATAGTTTAGATTTAGATTTCATAATGTAATATTGTTTTCCAGCTCTCATAATTGGTTTTTCAAGTCTTCCATCACCCGCTACAATACCAACAGTAGCCCTACATAATTCACTAAATTTTTTATCTTTCTTTGATGGCATAGTAATTGTAACAATACCGTTGTCTTGATTAGAAATTATACCGTGAGTTCCTGCAACTCTAATATATTTACCACCGTCCTTAGATCTTTGTTCTATATTGAACACTTTTGTTCCGTTTTTTAAATCTTTTAAGCATGTAACGTCGCCGTTATTAGAACCACCAATTTGGATTGTTTGTCCTACATATAATAAATTAACTGCAAAATTATAAAAGAATTGATTTTTTGAATTAACAAATTTCGCAATTGGAGCAGAATGTCCTGGAGAAGATATTAATTTTACAACCTTGTATTCACCAGATAAATCGTTTGGATAACCTATTCTATCATTTAAATTAGCCTTATCTCTAACACGGTAAACAGGTCCGCCTGCTCCTCTTCTCTGTTGAATGATTCTCTTTCCCATTTTACATTATTCCTAATTTTGTAGCAATGTCAATTGCTGGATATTTTTTATTTAATTTAACATAAACATTTTTCTTATTTTTTTGTGTATATGTTCTAACATCATCAACCTTAACATTAAAAAGCTTTTCAACTTCTTCCTTAATTTCAGGTTTTGTAACAGCTCTATCAACTTTAAATACTAAAATATTATCAATTTCTATTTGTTTTACAATCTTTTCTGTTGTTCTAACTTTTTCTAAAATTATTGTCTTCATTTTATCATTTCTCCAATTTCATTTATTGCATTTTCAGTATAACATGTTAATCTACCTGGAACTCCGTTAGGAGATAAGTCAGATATTTTTAATTCATTAACAGAAACTACATCTATTCCGCTTCTGTTCATTTTTTCAGTAGAAGAAATCACAAACAATAAACCTGCATTTGTTTTATATTTTCTTCCTCTTGTTTTTCCCTTTCCTGCTCTAACTTTCTTTACTTTTAATGCAGAATCATATCCATCTTTTAATACGGATTTTAACAACGCTAAAAATTCTTTTGTTTTTAATGTTAAAATGGAATCATCAAATATAATGCCAGAAATTAATTCTTTATTGTATTTGTCTTTTATTGATTTAGCGTCGATTGTTCCTGCTAATGCGGATTTTAATGCTAATAATAATTCTTTTTTATTTATTTTTGAGAATCTGTTTTTCTCTGCACGTGGAGCATTTGGACTTCTACCACCTCTTGCAGATGAAACTGTTGCACCAACTGAATTAAATGAAGATCCATTCCTTGACATTATCTTTCTTGGAATTCTTGACATTCCCTTACCATAATATGCCTTCCATGCATGTCTTTTTTTCCTAAATATACCAGAAGCAGAATATTGAGCTCCAGCGCCTTCCATAGCACCGTATGCTTGTGTGTATGCTAATTTTTGAGCTTCATATACTTTTAACAAAACATCAGCTCTTATTTGTGTCGCAAATGCTTTAGGCATATCTATTTTTTTTACTACTTTCATTTCTTTGTTTACAACATCTGCTTTCATCTTATCTCCATAACCTCATAATTCTTTTTAGCTTGATATTTTGTAGGTCTTATTGGTTTCTTTAATAATATTACTCTTTTTTTAGGCCCAGGAACAGA
>CAYXZJ010000011.1:0-8733 GCA_964470085.1 Candidatus Woesearchaeota archaeon | reverse complement strand
CCCCTTGTTACTGCTATCGTATCTAATAATGTGTTTTCAGAAAAAACATCTTTAACACTTATTTCTGTATTTAAGTTTTTTAATACCCAATCTTTCTTTTGGTCTATATTTCCACCAATACCCATTTCTGTAAAATTTGGTTTCTTTTGAGAAATTGCTGGAACGTTCCATGTCATTGAATATAAAATAACCCTTATATCGTCAAATGAATTATTATCAAAATCAACTTTTGATACTTCCTTATTTACCTTAACTTTACTATTTAATTTTTTATCATTAGAAACTATAAAATCTTTTACAATTTTACCATCTTTAAATAATCTAACAGAATATATTTTCATTTTTGGGCATTCAATAACTGTTGCTGGAACAATTATTCTTTTCCCGTTTGTTAATGACTTTTCTGTATTATCTTTTACTAGAACAGAAACCATACCTGCTTTGTAACCTAAAAATCCTAAAGTACTAACTGTCTTCAAATCTACTGGAGAACTCCAATTAGCTCTTGGTACTATTTTTTTCGCACGTACACGTG
The DNA here is from genome assembly GCA_964470085.1 of Candidatus Woesearchaeota archaeon. GTDB lineage: Archaea > Nanobdellota > Nanobdellia > Pacearchaeales > GW2011-AR1 > JAGVXH01. The sequence continues at coordinate 8,198 of CAYXZJ010000011.1, read as the reverse complement.
GATAAAATTGTAAACTTCCTTTTCTTTGTCTATTATTGTCTGTCATACTTACTTCTTGTTATTTTATTTAAAACGAATTTCAATTCGTCTCTTCAACCCAAAATACCGATACCCAAACATTCAAGTTTTGAGCAATTAGATTCTAAATTAAATTGCGACAATTTCCTTTATAAACCTTTTGTTGAACTACTTCAAATTAGTTTTATACTAATTTACATTCCAAACAACTACATATACTATTATTTAATTACTTTTAGTATTATTCTTAATTTTCTTACTAAGAGACTAATATCGTTCATTAAACGACTTAAAGAATAAAAAATTAATTTCTCAATTAAATGTAATAAAAATCGTTAAACTGATATAATTTAGATGATAACTATGATTTTATTGGTATTTTTTGATAAACTTTATAAATTATTTTATACTATTTATTTAATGAATATAATGAATAAATCTATTATTGATAACATAGTTTCTTGGGTATTAATTCTTGGAATACTTATTTTGGCATTTATTGTTGTAAAACCTATTGCAGTTGCAATGCTAATTGGTGTTTTGTTAGGATACTTGTTGAGACCTGTCGAACCTAAAATTAGAAAACTTGTAAAAAAGAAAACTATATCTACTTTAATATTAATTGTTCTAATCCTTGCATTAATTATTATTCCAGTAGTTATGTTCTCTCCAAATATTGTTACGCAAGTATATGAATTATACGGAGAATTAAAGGTAATTGATATTCCGAAATTAATATCTGGAATTATTCCATCATTGAAAGACAATACACAAATGTTATACCAGATAGCGGTTTATTATAATGAATTTATTGACAAAATATCCGGCGGATTAATGGATTATTTTTCTAATCTAATAACGGTACTACCTAATTTGTTTTTACAAATATTTGTATGTTTTTTTACTTTCTTTTTTGTTGTTAGAGATTATGAGAAATTCACTAAATATATTTCTGATTTATCTCCATTTCCTAAAAATATAAAGGAAAGATTATCTGGAGAATTTAGAAGTGTTACGAATGCCGTTATTATTGGACAAGTTTTAGTTGGGATAATTCAAGGAGGACTTATGGGAATTGGATTTTGGATTTTGGGATTTGATAACGTTTTGGTATTATCTTTACTTTCAATAATTATGGGAATTATTCCTATTGTTGGTCCGTGGATTGTATGGGTTCCGGTTGCATTATTTTCATTAATTCAAGGAAATACAACAACTGCATTAATTTTGGTTGGATATGGATTTATATTTGTATCAAATATTGATAATGTAATAAGACCTTATTTAGTTTCTAGATCTTCTAACTTACCTACAGTTGTAACACTTATTGGAACATTCGGAGGACTTTTAGCATTTGGTATTCCAGGTTTAATAGTTGGTCCATTAATTTTAGCATATACTTTGATAATATTCGATGCATATAAAAATGGTGATTCTTCTATTAGTGAATTAATAAAGGGTGATAGAAATGAGGTTAAAAATAAAAAAATTTAAGTGGTTTACTGGAAGACCTGTAGTTTTTTTGCATCCTAAAACGACTGCGAGGATGAATATTTTTCAAAATGATAGGGTGTCGTTAAGTCTTAAGGGACAAAATATTTCAGCGATAGTTAATGTTGTTTCGGGAATTATTAAACATGACGAAATTGGATTATCTGAAGAAATATTTAATGTATTCGACATTAAAAAAGAAAAAACTATTGACGTAACTCCATCTGAAATGTCGCCAGCTAGTGTAATTATAAAGAAAAAACTTTTGAATAATAAACTTACAAAAGAAGAAATTGAAATAGTAATAAATGAAATCGTTAAAAATAATTTAACAGAGGGTGAAATTGCATACTTTGTTGCTGCCCAGATGGTTCACAAGATGACGATACAAGAATGCGTTTATTTAACAGATGCTATGGTCAAATCTGGATTAAGGTTAGAATTTAATTCTAATGACAATATTGTTGATAAACATTGTATTGGAGGAATTGCAGGAAATAGAACAACACCTATTGTAGTATGTATTTGTGCTGTTGCTGGATTAAAAATCCCAAAAACATCTTCTAGGGCTATAACTTCTGCTGCTGGAACTGCCGATGTAATTGAAACTATTGCTAACGTAGAATTAAATCCAAAAGAATTACAGGATATTGTAAATAAACATAATGCTTGTCTTGCATGGGGAGGAGGAATAAAACTTTCTCCAAGTGATGATAAAATAATTCAACTTGAAAGATTACTTAATTTGGATGTTGAATCACAATTATTGGCGTCTATTATGTCGAAAAAAATTGCTGCTGGAAGTAAAAAAATTTTGATTGACATTCCGTATGGCAATGGAGCAAAATTCAGTAATATTGAACAGGCAAAATCTTTAGGAAACAAATTCAGACAAATTGCTAAATACTTTGATGTAAAAATTGATACTGCATTTACTGATGGTTCTCAGCCTATTGGAAATGGAATTGGAGCTAATTTAGAAATGTTTGATGTGATTAAAGTACTGAAATGTGATTCGAATGCTCCATTAGATTTAAGAGAAAAATCTTTAGAGTTAGCTGAAAGACTTTTAAGATTAGGCAACATAAAAGACCCAAAAACAATAGCAAAAGAAATTTTGGATAGTGGAAAAGCTTATCAAAAATTCGTTGAAATTGTTAATGCTCAAAATAATAGTAATGACTTTGATTCTAGAGTTAAAAAATTAAGTTATGGTAAATTCAAAAAAGATATTTTAGCAAAACGTTCTGGGGAAATAACTAGAATAGATAATAAGGAGATAAATCTTGTATCTAGAATATTGGGATGTCCTGAAATTAAAACTGCTGGAATTTATTTGAATAAACACGTTGGTCCCGTTAAAAAAGGAGATATTATTATGACATTGTATAGCGAAGATGTACAAAAAATAGAAGATGCAGAAGGATATTTAACAAATAATGAAGTTTTTATTATAAAAAATTAAAGAATTATAACACCATCTTTTGTTAATGCTGTAAATCTAACTCCGACTGGTAATGATAATAATGCAGATTGTAATGCCATATGCTCTTTTCCATTTCCAGAAGCTATTGAAAGGGCAACATCTAGACCTTCAAATTTACCGGTTAGTTTTTTTTCAAAATCTTTTTTTAATTGAACCAATCCTTTTTCTGGGTCGTATTCTACAAAATCAAATGCAATTCCTGGAACTACAAAATCTTTCGCAAATGAAGTTCCAACAACAACTATTTTTTCCCATGTTCCGTTCTTAATTAAACCAGCAACCTGTCCCCAAGAACCTTTCCCTGTAGATAATAATGCTACTAATTCCATATTATTTGTTACCTTATTATGTTTTTAAGGATTTATATAAAATTTATTAATGATTCTTTCCATTTAATTTCATGGAAAATAAAAAATCTGATGAGTTTTTCTTTTATGAGGCCGCTTTAGTAAAAAAAACTGATTTATTTAGAGATTGTAAAAATATTGTAGTTGGTTGTGGAAATTTAAATGCAGATATAATGTTTGTTGGAGAAGCTCCAGGGAAAAACGAAGATGAAACCGGAGTTCCTTTTTGCGGTCTTGCTGGAAAAAATTTAGATAAGTTGTTAGAAAGAGTGAATTTAAACAGAAATGATATCTATATTGCAAATATTCTGAAATGTAGACCTCCACAAAATCGTGATCCTTTGCCCGATGAAATTCGTGCACATACTCCATGGTTATTAAAACAAATAAGAGAAATTAAACCTAAAATAATTTGTTCTTTAGGAAATTATTCTACTAAATTTTTTCTTGCTGGAACAGATATTGATAAAATGAATTCTCAACCAGGAATAACTCAAGTACATGGAAAAATTCAAAATATTAAAATTGATGGAATGAAAATTAAACTTATTCCGTTGTTTCATCCAGCAGCAATTATCTACAAACGAGACCTAGAGAAGTTATGGTTAGACGATATGGAAATAGTAAAAAGAGAAATTAACAACATTTAAGCAGATACTGGGAATTGCACCCAGGATCAACGGGTTGCAGCCGTTTGCCTTACTGCTTGGCTATATCTGCATATTAGTTAATAACTATTAAACACTTAAAAACATTTAGATTAACAAACTTTTGAACCGTTTTCTATATCTCCAGATATACTAACTAAAACACATTTTGATTCATCTGAATTTACGGCGGCTAAAAGCATTCCTTCTGACATTATTCCACGCATTTTTCTTGGAGCTAAATTTGATATTACTATTACTTTCATTTCTTTTAATTTATCTGCAGAATATATTTCTCTTAATCCTGAAAGTATGGTTCTTTCTTTTTCTTCACCTAAATCTATTGATAATTTATACAATTTATCTGCTCCCTCTATTGTTTCGACTTTTTTGATTTGCCCTACTCTTAAATCTACTTTAGTCCAGTCTTCATAATTTATTATTCCAACTCCTTCCATGATTTCCTTAACTGGTTCTGGTTTATTAACTTTTTCTTGTGGCAATTCAACTCTTGTAAAGATGTAATCGCCTTTCTTTATTTTGGATACTTCTAATGGTTTATTTAATTCATCTAATGCAATTTTAAAATTAAATTGTTTTGCAATCTTCTTACAACTGCCTGGAATTATTGGGGATAATAAAATCGTTAATTGTTTAATTGAATCTGCTACTTCATACAAGATTTTTGTGTCTTTTGTTTCCCAAGGTTTTTTATTTTGAAGATATTCGTTAGCACTATCTATGAACGAGAAAATTTCATTTAAAACTTTATCAAATTCAAAATTATTATATAATTTTTTTATTAAATCAAAATCTATCTTAAAATGATTATTAGTTTTTGTCATTCCATATTTTTCTATAAGAGTTGATGTTCTAGTTACGAGATTTCCTAATTTGTTTAACAACTCGTTATTATGTCTGTTAATTAATGCTTCTTCACTAAAATCTCCGTCTTCACCAAAAGCAGTTTGTCTTAATAAAAAGTATCTAGCAGAATCGCAATTCCCAGTTAATCCAATTAAATCGTCTATATTAATTATTTTTCCTCTTGATTTTGATATTTTTTCCTTATTGAACGTCCAATACCCATGTGAAAAAATTTTTTTGGGAAGTGGTTCTCCAATTGACATTAAAATTGCTGGCCAATAAACAGAGTGAAACCAGAAAATGTCTTTTGCCATTATGTGAACATCTGCTGGCCAAAAACCATTATCTTTTGTCGCTGTATAATAATTTAATAATGCATCAAACCATACATAGCAAATATGTTTAGAATCGAATGGTAATGGTATTCCCCAGTCAAATGAAGTTCGCGAAATTGAAAAGTCTTTTAATTCTTCGGAAACTTTCGATATAATTTCGTTTCTTCTTTTTTTAGGTTGTAAAAAATCCGGGTTTTTATTATAATATTCTAATAATCTATCTTTATATTTTGATAATCTAAAAAAATAGGATTTTTCTTTTAACAAAATTGCTGGTCGTTTATGTATTGGACAATTTCCGTCTTCTAATTCTTTTTCTGTGTAATATCTTTCACATCCTACACAATACAATCCCTCATATTCTCCTAAATATATATCTCCGTTATCATAAACTTTTTGTAATACTTCCTGAACGTTTTTTACGTGATCTTCGTCTGTTGTTCTAATAAAACGATTATAATCTATGTTCAATTTTTTCCATGCATCTTTAAATTTAGGTATTAATTCGTCGACAAATTCTTTTGGTTTTTTATTGTTTTTATCCGCAACTTCCTGAATTTTTTTACCATGTTCATCGGTACCTGTTAAAAAATAAACATCCTTTCCTAAAAGTTTGTTCCATCTAGATATAACGTCACATACTATTGTTGTGTATGCGTGTCCTACGTGCGGTATATCGTTTGGATAATATATCGGTGTTGTAACACAAAATTTTTCTGTCATACAAAGAAATAATTATTTTAATATAAAAAGTTACCTAAATTCGTTTTATGGATTTGATTACGATATCTTCTACTGGCCAATCTTCCATCCTGTATTTTACTGTTGTTTTTGCAGATCCTATTTTTTCAACAACGTCTAAACCTTTAACAACTTTTCCGAACACTGCATAACCTGCATCTCTATAACCATAATTTAAGAATTCGTTATCTTGTAAATTTATAAAAAATTGAGATGTTGCGGAGTTTTCAACCGTAGTTCTTGCCATTGCAAGTGTTCCTTTTTCATTTTTTAGACCATTTTTCGATTCTAAAACAATTGGAGCGAGTGTTGTTTTTTCTGTTCCATTACTTTGAAAACCTCCACACTGAATCATAAAATCTTCTATTATTCTATGAAAAACAGTATTACTATAGAAATCATTATCTACATATTTTAAAAAATTCTCAACGGTTACTGGAGATTTGTCTGGATATAATTCTACAATTATATTTCCCATACTTGTCTCAATTTTAACTTGTGGATTTTGATTTGCCATAACTAAACCTATAATTAAACAAATAATACTAATACTTATAAGTGTTATGATTATTTTTTTCTTCTCTTTTTTCATAATAAATTAATATCCTTTTTACTTAAAAATTATTCTATAACTCCGTTTTCACTTAAGCTCCAATATTCATTATTACCTATTATTACATGATCTAGAATCTCGATTCCCATTATTTTCCCCGCTTTTATCAATTCTGTGGTTGATTTTAAATCTGATTCTGACGGAGAACATTCACCCGATGGATGATTATGAACTAAAATAACCGCAGAAGCGTTTTCTTCTAATGCGAATTTGAATATTTCTCTTGGATTTATTATTGATTCTGTTAATGAACCTACAAAAATTTTCTTTTCAGATATTAAATATCCTCTTGTATTCAAAAATAATCCATAAATATATTCTTGATTTAAATTTTTTAATTTATTATTTAACAAATTAAATACATCTTCTGCAGATTTTATTTTTACTTTTTTATCAATTTTTCTGTTTATTATTCTATAACCTAATTCAAAACATGAAAATATTTGACAGGCTTTAACACTTCCTATTCCGACTTCTTTTTTGAGTTGACTTATAGATAATTTTGGTAAATTTTCAAGTCCATATTTGGATATTATTTTTTTCGATGTTTCAATAACATCCGACTCTTTTGTTCCTGTACCCAATATTATTGCAATTAACTCATAATCTGTTAGAACATCTACGCCGAATTTGAGCATTTTTTCTCTTGGCATATATTCTTCTAAAATGTCCATTAATTCATTGAAACACTTAAATATAAAAAAGTCATTCAAATTATAGGATAAATTGCCCATATCGCATAATGGTATTGCACTAGGCTCGAACCCTAGGCCCTCACGGGTGTCCCCGTCCGATTCGGGGTGTGGGCGTTTTACTTATAACAATATAAAATATTAAATTCTTCTAACCATTTTGGATCTACATCACTTAATTCTTTTTTACCCTTCATTATTTTTCCATTAGCATAATTTATTATTGCGTATTCTTGTGTTTCCGAAAATATCACCAGTTCTGCTGGATTAATAGATATATTTTTAAATTCGTTATCATCAGGATACACAAACCTAAATGCATAATCACAATTTAACGCAGATTGTTCATTTTTTTTCATATAATAAATTCCAGAAACAACATCCTTTTTATGATATCCATATATTACGAGAGAATCGTGAGTTTCATACTTATTTATTTCAGTTGTTGTTTTTGCTATGAGATCCTCGTGTAATTTAACTAATACTTTATCGCCATTATTATCTTTTAGAACTGTATAAATAGAATATTTTTTAGCGGTTGGATAGTTTGGATTATATTGTTCTATATTTATATAATATTCTTGACCTGTTGTTGGATCTATTCCATATAATGCCAAATTGTCATCAGTTAATTTATGATATAATCCCAAAAGTCCACCATCTTTTCCATATTTTGTTTCTGCATCTTCTTTGTCCTCTTGAGATAATTCTTTATGAAAAGGACTTTCTTCTTTTTGAACAATTTTATCTATTACCTTTTCTATTCCAGAAGAAGCATTTACCCCTTGGTTATAAGTATTACTATAACCTACAGACAACAAAGATGCCCCTAAAATGGTTCCTAAAATTATACGTTTTAGGGTTTTTCCCATACTGTTTAATGTTTTTACTACTTTTAAATGTTACTAAAAACCTAAATTCCTAATTATCCACATAAATCATTTTAAGTTTTTCAAACAAT
>CAYXZJ010000010.1:10943-22140 GCA_964470085.1 Candidatus Woesearchaeota archaeon | reverse complement strand
AGAGTTGGTGTGTAAGTATTGAGCTCTTGCGATTTATTCAGCATGCAACTACTAATAGCTACAAATTAAATCTTCTTTAGTCAAATTTCTTATACTGTTCTCTTTGTTTATAGAAACTTCTAAAAATATAATAATGGTTAATTAATAATGGATGAATTTGTTAATAGTTCTATAATTGAAGCAAAAGAAAGAATAAAACAATCAATAAGTAAAGATGTAATTATAATATTTTTTACACGATTACTAGAAGACTTGAAAAAAAATCCAAATTCCGACGTATTTGGACGAGTTATGGAAATCTATTATTTTTTTAAACCATACAAAAAAGCAAATAAAACAGAAATTTATGATTTCTTCACAAGTAAATTGGACCAAAGTGAAGGATTAATATTAGACGAATACGAAAAAAAATATTTTCAAATAATATTTAGTGAAATAAATCCAAATTATAAATTCAAAAACGGTCAGATAATGAAAGGAAGAATTAAAGGAATGTTAGATAAAATAACATTAAAATATTTACCAAACACATCAAAAATTACTAATAGTTATATAATAGGAAAATTAATCTGCTCGATGGGAGGATTGGCAAATTTAGTAATAAAACCGTCATCAACAATACAATTAATAGGTTCAGAGAAGTCTTTATTTAGACATAAAAGAATTAATTCAAAGCCTCCTAAATATGGATTATTATATTATACAGAAGAAGTCCAGAAGTCCAAAAATAAAGGAAAAACAGCAAGACAAATTGCAAATAAATTATCAATAGCAATAAAACAAGATTACTATCATAATTTTGCCCGATGATGAAACACCCCTGTTGCGATGTGCTGAGGGCAAATTAAATTCATGGAACCTAAAGACAGAAACCAGAAGCCAGACATCCGACATCCGACATCCGAAGTCAGACGTCCGACATCCGACATCCGAAGTCAGACATCCGATCGTTGGGATCCAAACACAAGTAAGTGGAAAGCAGCGTTAGAAATCGGAATGGATGTAAAATTAAAAGGAACAGAAAATATTTTGTACCTAGGTGCATCTTCCGGAACAACCGTTGGACAATTAAGTAAACTAACAACAGGTTATATTTTCGCCGTAGAAAAATCATCCAATATGGCAATACCGTTAATTAGACTAGCTGAACAGCGAAACAATATAGTTCCATTATTTGTCGATGCACATGATATAGAATATATAAAATCTAAAATAAAAGATTTTAAAATAGATATTTTATTTCAAGATATACCATCAATGGATCAAGTAGAAATAATCTTGGCAAATTCCACATTAGTAGAAAAAAAATGTAAAATATTATTATCATTAAAAACATTAAGTATATCCAAGGCAAAAAAAGAAGATATCATAAAATTAGAAGAAAAAAAAATTAAAGAATATTTCTCAATAATAGATTCTCAATCATTAGAAAAATATCACAAAGGTCATACATTTTTTATATTGGAAAAGAAAAAATAATTTACAAAACATTATATTTACAAATAAAAATTAGAATAATTGAACAATTTAAAAAGTATAAAGTATACATAAATAAGTCATGATGAACAGATTTATGCAACTCGCGATAAAAGAGGCAAACAATGGTGTGAAAAACGGCGATGGTGGACCATTCGGAGCGGTTATAGTTAGAAATAATAAAGTAATATCAAAAGCTCATAATATGGTTTTAATTACAAACGATCCTACAAATCATGCGGAAATGGTTGCAATTAAAGAGGCATGCAAAAAATTAAAAAAGTTTGACTTATCAGATTGTGAAATTTATTCTTCTGGAGAATCGTGTCCTATGTGTTTTTCTGCAATTCATTGGGCTAAAATAAAAAAAGTATATTATGGTTGTACAAGAAAAGATGCCGAGGAAATTGGATTTGATGATAAATATATTTATGATGTATTAAAAGGAACTGCAAATAAAAAACAGGTAAAAATAAAGTGGATAAATAGAAAAGAAGCATTAGAACCATTTAAAAAATGGGAAGATAAACAAGATAAAATAAAGTATTAATTATATTCTTAAGGTTAATAATGTTTAAAATTATACTATTTCTCAAACGATATGGGCAATTGCGAAGATGATAACTTCGAGAACAGAATAAGATATGATCAACCAGGTACAATAAGAAACGAGTTCTATAAAGAAAATAATTATGATATATATTCTTATTATGAAAATTCTGCGGCAAGAGAACGAGCCATTAGTAAAATGCACGCAAGAGCTAAATATGAAGCAAACCGAAGTTTTAAAAATAGAAACGACTAAATACGTTGATCAGTGAGATAGCTAATTGCTAAACAAAACTTAACTGTTTGGCCAATGTAAAATGATTGGCGTTTAGTAAGGAAGGTCTGCACATCCTTTGTTAATTTATTAACAAAGCTTTAACAAGAATTAGCCATGAAAATGGTCGACGGTGACGTCGGGCTCTGTTATAGAAACGACACAGCTTTTATTTAGATTGATGTTGAACTATACTAAAATTAACTAGTAATAGTTATAATAATTATAGGTAAGCAACTGACGATGATAAGAGAATTGATGGAACGAACATCCTAATTGATGCAACCAGTGTTACCTGGGCTAAGTCAGATATTAGCATAAACGGTCTGAATACAGCGTTTAACAGAATGTGGCCTATTTCTCACTGATATTTTTTATTATACGAATAAATCTCTTTAACAAAAGTAATTTGAATTATTTTCAGATTTATCCCTTTTTAATAAATCTATATTCCCTTTCTCAAGAATTTTTAATATTCTAAATTTAAGTGTCTGCCAGTTATTGTAATGTTCTAAAATTGTTTTCGCTGTGTTTTCTTCTGAATAAACTACATCAAGTTTCCAATTCTTGATTATTTCTTTTGACAACTCGTTGTGTATGTCCATAATTTCTTGAAGATCATCATCATTAAACGACTTTAAAAATGCTAAGAAAATGGGTGAATTATTTTTTGGATTTCGTAATGATTCAAAAAATTGTATATAATGGGAATATTTTTTTGCGATAATTACTTCAATATCTCTTAAAATAAACGTATATTTATCTAAACTAGATAATATCCCGAAATCTTCGTCTAATTTGTCTATGTCTGGTAATTCATATTTTATACTAGCATAATCTTTCCGTATTCGTTCAACCTTTTTATCAAAATCCATGTTAAAAGTGGGGCGAGAGAGAGTCGGACTCTCCACACCATGGTCTTCAGCCATGTGCTCTCCCGCTGAGCTACCGCCCCATATATAATACCTCAACAAAATAACTTTTTAAAGTTTATTAATTATTAAAGGAAATGATTATTTACGGAATATTAATTTTTATTATATTTTTTCCTATTTTTATTCTCGCAATAAATAAAGATTTCAAAAACACGTTTTCAAAAGTTAATTCACATGGATTTGATGTAGTAATTGAATTAATAATAGGAATAATTTATTTCTTATTAATTTTTATAGGATTTTTTATGAGCACGACAGAAAGTACTTTTATGATAATTCTCGGAATAATAATATATGTATTTTCAATATTTTGTACATATTTAGGATATTATACTTTTTTCAAGAACAAAAAAACTCTAATAAACTCTGGAATTTATAAGTTTTCAAGAAATCCTACATATTTGTTTAGTTTTATAGCAATTTTTGGAGTTTCTATAATGACTCGTTCAGCTCCAATTTTTTTACTTTTGTGCATTCAAATTTTACTAACTCATAAAATAATATTAAACGAAGAGAAAGAATTAGAAAAAGAATTTGGTAAAAAATACATAGAATATAAGAAAAAAGTTGGCAGATATTTCTAAATAGTAATAGTTATAAACTGATTAAATAATTCATTTCCGGAGGTAAAATGGCAGAAACAAAAGATTTATTTGACGGTGAATATGTCGGAGCTTGGAAAGAAGACGGAGTTAATTATGTATCTTTTGCAAACGTAACAATTGCATTAGACGACGAAGATTTCGAGAATTTCAAGAAAGACATGAAAGCTTGGTTAGCTTAAATAACTAAACAATTTTTTATTTTTTTATTCTACAAAATTTTATAAACGTTTTTTCTCAGGTATACTTATGAAAATAGAAGAAATTACAAACGAAGCGTTAGACAAAGTTTATAATGATGTTATTAATGACGAAACTTACGGAAAAGAATTGAGTATAGTTGATACTATTCTAAATAAACATAAAAAAAACACAGATTTATACGAAGTCGCGACTAAAGTTGCAATAATTGATGTAACAAATTCAACACATTTTTCTCAATATAAATCTAAAATTAATTTAGATGAAATTTCAAACTTTATTATAGGAATAAAAGATTTCGACAAACGAGTCGAAGCTGGTGATCCTGAATTAGTAAATGAATTAGCAAGAAATAACGGGCAAATAAATTTATTTTCTTTTGCAAGTAAATATTGTTATTATCACAATAAATGTATTTACCAAAAAGATAGTTATGCAAAATATGACGGAATTGTCCATGACTGTTTGCCTGAATATTTATCTAAAGCTAAAATAAAATTAGGCAAAAAAGAAGTTACACCAAGTACATTAAATAGATTAAGGGAACAATGTGATTATGCAAGTTTTAATTCTTTAGTTGATAAAGTTTTAGAAAATGTTGATACTGATTTTAAGAAAGCGAAATTCGATTATTTGATGTGGTTTAACAATAGATGATAAATAAAATTATTCTGGCAACTTTGTGTGACAATTTGAGCAAACAAGAATTAAATTCTTTGTCGTGTTTGTTCCGCCCTTATTTAATGGTCTTATATGATGAATGTGTCCATCGCTTAGTTCAACTTTCATTCCACAACCTGCGCATCTGCCCCTTTGTTTTTCAGTAATAAAATATTTTTGTTCTCTTGTTATACCCTTTATTTTTTTCACAGAATTCTTTTTAAAATAAACATGGTTCTCTTCTGGAAAAGAATCATTTCCATTCATAAACAATAAAAGATTTTATTTTATATAAATATTATTATTAATTATAGAATTACAATTTTTCGTAGTTTGGATTTTTGCAAAAGAATCGTTTTCTAACCTCAAATGATGGAAGTGAAAAGAAATTCTCCCAGTCGTTTATTTTGTCTAAATCAAAATTACTTGCATGAGTATATCCAATTTCGTGTGCTTGATTGATTTTTTTTAGTCGTTCTGTGTCATATCCTTTTTTTGTTAAATAATAATATTTGTCTATAGATTTTTGTAATATATCAAGTAATTCTTTTTGTTTTCTCTCTCTTTTACATTGTTTTAAATTCTGTCCAATACTACATATAATTTGTATCTGTGCCGAAATCATGTTCTGTGTTTTTTTAGATTTAGTCGAAAGTAAATTAATACTATAATTCAAAAAATTATCATACTTTACATTTTTGTCGTAAAATCGTTGTCCCAAAAATCCGTAAAATTCATCAACCATATCGGAATAAAAATCCTTGTTTATAAAATTTTTTAAGGTGTTATTTACACGAGTTTCTTTTTCTATCGTTAAATTTGTATTTATTTCACAAATTTCTTTTCTTAATTCTTTCATTTCTATTGCTCTAGCAATTTTATCGTTATAACTAGTTGGACAATATATGTGTCTTATGTAATGAAATATTTCTTCATATATCTCTCTAGATATTAAAGAAATATCATTTCCACCGTAAGCAATTCCGATTTCATTTTTTTGTTCATTATAATAAGATAAAGACTTAAATCCGTCTATCATATTTGGTTCGTTAGAAATAATTATGGTTGGCATAACGGGTATCTCTAGATTAGTTTTTGTCAAAATTTTCTCGAGACTCTTATTTGTTAGTTCCAAAACGTCGTGGTCGTTAATTTGATTTTTCATGCATTGTTAGAAAAATCGACCTTTTTTAAGGTTAACGATATAATTAAATTATTAAATCCTAGAAATTTTGAATTTACATGCCTGTATGGCTCAGTCTGGTAGAGCGTCACATTGGTAATGTGGAGGTCCCGAGTTCGATCCTCGGTACAGGCTTTTTAGTCCATCTATATTTTCTGTGGCTAATATCTTCCCCAAAAGAATTTCATAATCTTTGTTTTTTCTGACTCCAAGAAATTCTACCGTCATCTTAGGAGCATTTTTTGAATAGCCATTTCTAAATATTACCTGACTATAATCTAGAGGTTTCCCATCTTCTTGAAATAATCTCTTAATCCAATAGGGTTTAATTTCCCTATATTCTATTTTTTTTCTGCCTTCAAAAACTTGTATGAACCACTTTCTCAAAAACGTAAGATGTAATACCTTTTTCATATTGAGAGATAGAAATCAATATTTAATTATTTTTGTTGCGATTCTAACTTCGCATTTTTCGCAATCTAATCCACAAAAACCAATTAACTTTTTCATTTTACCTTATATTTCAATAATAATTCTTTATCTTCCGGAGTTATTCTGTAACTATCTCTACACTTTTGAATTCCTTTATTGATTGTGAACTTGTTTAGTTTATTATTCTTCAAATATTCTAGTGTTTTGTCTCGTTGTTTTATGAATAACTCGCATAATAACCAAGCATTCATCATATTAACGTAATAATGTTCTTCTTTTTGAAATTTATCAAGTAAGGGAAAAATTTTGTCAACAAATTTGTCGTTTGATACAAAGTTGAACAAAATAGACATTCCAATTCTTCGAACGAAAGGTTTTGAACTTTTTATGTATTCAAGCGTTAAATCAAAGTATTTTTTTTCGTTTTCCTTTACGTCAAATTTTAACAAATCGCAAGTTGCCCAATTATCCGCTTTTGCACTGTAAATGTCCAAGTATTTTTTCATTGTGTCGAAATCTTTTATTTTGTTAATCAAATAACCGTTTACTGCGGTATTCTCGTAATATTCCCAAACCATGAAGTTCAAAAATGACAAATAGTTTCCTTTTCCAATTTCTTTTATTATTTCTTTTATATCCGCCATTTTTATACTCAAAACCAGCATTTTGGTTTGCAAAATGTTTGTAGACCACTCTCTTTTTGCTGGATTATCAAACGTCTTTAAGTATTTTTGAAATTCTTCGATATCTTTTTTTGTCCAGAAATCTTTTTTTAATTCCATCCTCTTTATTGTTTTTTTATCTATATAAATTTTTTAGTTTTCGAAAACATTTAAAAGACGCACAAACTATAAACTAATATGACAATTTTATCAGTAGACAGAAAAGAGTTAGAGAAGAAAATCGGCCCAGTAAATAACGCAATGGAAAAGTTAATTACAAATATGGGAACTCCAATTGAAGAAGTGACCGAAAATGAAGTCTCAGTCGAAATTTTCCCAAATCGACCCGACCTTTTATCTCTAGAAAACATTGCACTCGCAATAAATCAATATAACGGCAAATCAAGAGTCCAAGACTTCAAAATATTCCAACCAGAAAAAGACTATACAGTAAAAATAGACAAATCAGTAAAAGAAGTAAGACCTTACACCGTTTGTGCAATCGTAAAAGGAATGAACTTCACAGATGAAAAAATCAAAAGTATAATAGATATCCAAGAAAAATTACACAACTCAATCGGCCGAAAAAGGCGAAAACTAGCAATAGGAATTTATCCACTTGAACAAATAAAACTACCAATTACATTCAAAGCAGACATTCCAGAAAATATAAAATTCAAACCACTAGAATCAGATAAAGTTTTAAATGGAAAACAAATCTTAAAACAACATCCAACAGGAATTGAATTTGCAAATTTATTAAAAGGTTACAAAGTTTTCCCATTTTTCGAAGATGTGAACGGCGAAATATTAAGTATGCCACCAATTATAAATTCAGACAAAACAGGCAGAGTAACAAACAAAACAAAAGATGTTTTCATTGAATGTTCCGGTTCTGAATTACACTATCTAAATAAAGCACTAAACATCCTAATAGAATCATTTTACCTAATGGGCGGAAAAATTTATGCAATGAATATTGTAGATAAAACTGAAAAAAATTATACAACACCAAACATGAACTTCGAAAAAATGCCATTCAAAATTAAAGATATAAACAGAATTCTCGGCCTAGAACTAACTGAAAAAGAAATTTCAAAATGTCTAAACAGAATGGGACTCGGATTTGAACAAAAAAAGAACGAAACTTTCGCATTAATTCCACCATACAGAACAGATATTTTACACTGGATTGATTTAACAGAAGAAATTGCAATTGCATACGGCTACGAAAATTTTAATCCAATACTTCCAAATATATCTACAATAGCGGCCGAAGACAAATCTGCAATAATAAAACGAAAAATATCAGAAATTTTAGCAGGATTAGGCTTACTAGAAACCTCATCTTTCCACCTATCAACAAAAAAAGATATAAAAAAAATATTTTACAATCTAAACGATTTTATCGAACTTGAAAAATCAAAAACAGAAAAAGACGTTTTAAGACATGATTTATTAACAAACCAATTAGAAATACTTTCAAACAATTCAGACTCTACTTATCCACAAAAAATATTTGAAATAGGAAAGGTTTTCTCAAAAGAAGAAACCGAAGAAACGGGAATCAAAGAAACCGAAAGACTAGCAATCTCAATAATCAACGAAAGTGCAACATTTACAGATGTAAAACAAATATTAGACTATTTATTTAAAATGCTAAACCAAAAATACGAAATTCAAAACAACGACGAACATCCAGCATTCATAAATGGTCGTGGAGCAGTAATTATAGTAAACGGCAAAAAAGTAGGCGAAATTGGTGAAGTTTCGCCAAGAGTTTTACGAAACTGGAAAATTAAAATGCCAATCGCAACACTAGAAATGGATATAGATTTTTTACTTTGATTTTACAATATTCTTAATCCAATCTAAAATAGATGAAATCCAACTATCTTTTGTCTTATTCCAATCAATTTTTTCCACCTGAATATCACTATCTTCTATTTTTATAACATTTCCAACGGTTGAAACTGTATCCTTACCGACTTGCCACAATTCAGAAACCGTATTCCCCAACCAACCAAAGTACATGTATATAGTGTTAATAATTTCTTTCGGAGAAGAATAATCAATATTTTTTGACTTAAACATATTATACATAGAAAAACCAAGTAATAATATAATACCAATTATAATAACAGTTTTTAAAATATGTGCGTGATGATCTAGCTTCATAAAACATACCACAAGTAATACTGCAATTATTATTACAATCCATGGAATTATCATAAAAAATTTAGTAAAAACTAATATAAAAACATTTTTAGTCAACAAAAACCTTTTTAAATGTACTTTATAATAATTGATTATGGAAATTAAAGTAATAAAAGATGAAAAAAATGTTCTAGACTTAGAAATCGGAAACTTAACAGTAGCTGAAGTTCTAAGAGTTTACTTGAACAATAATGGCGTTAAATTAGCAGCTTGGAGAAGAGAACATCCTTCTAAAAACCCCGTTTTACACATAGAAGATGACAAACCAAAAGACGCATTAAAAAAAGCAATCGCTCAAATTGAGTCAGAGTTAGACGCAGCAGTTGCAGAAGTAAAAAAGATCAAGTAAGTGAATTCTTTAAAAAGATTTATATATAATAATTTCATATTAAAAATAATGGCTACAAAAACTAGCGTATACAAAGAATCAATAAAAAAGGTGGGATTCTGGAATTACAAAGATTTGTATTCTTTCAGCTTTGGTTGGTTAAAAGATAACGGCTACGGTGTAAAAGAAAACGAGTACACAGAAAAAGCTTCCGACTTCGGAAAAGAAATTATAATAGTTTGGGAAGCATCAAGAAAAGTAACAGATTATTTCAAGAATACAATAACAATAAAATGGCATATTCTAGGGATGAATGACGCTCAAATAGAACGAGCAGGTAGAACTGAAAAAACCAACAAAGGAGAAGTAAAATTAGATTTCTCAGCCGATATGGTTAAAGATTACGATGAAAAATGGGAAGACAAACCAGTAAAAGTTTTTATGAGAGGAATCTACGACAATTACATTAACAAAAAAATATCAGATCAACACGAAGATAGATTAAAAGATGACATAAAAGAATTAATTAATCAGGTGAAAGCATTCTTAGAACTCTAAGAAATCCCAAAACATTTATAAATATTTATCAATAAAACAAAATATGGTAAAAAAGAAGGTTGAAACAAAGAATAATTTGAAAGAAGATGTTGCGAAAGTAAAAAAAGAAACTTCTAAAAAACAAAAGTTGAATAATAAAAAATCAACGAATAAAAAACCAAAATTATTAAGAAATAATTGGGCAGTTTGTACAATGATTCTAGCAGTACTATTAATCGCAATATTTATGTTTAATATATTTGATTCTACAAAAGTGGTTTCAAAAACAGAAATAGAAAATATAATTACGAAATTTGCATCACTAAACGAATTAGATATTGGCGATATGGATATTGCAATAAAAAACGGAGTTTATGAAGTAATCGTAAAAACATCAACTGGAGATGAAAGCTATGCTCCAATTTATTTAACAACAAATGGCGAATTTCTAATTTACGGAAATCTAATTAATTTAGATGAATTATTTTCATTATCAGAATCTAATCAAACAGAAATGAATCTATCAACAGAAATACAAACATTCTCAGATAGTGGAAAAGAAATCTGTTATGAAGACGGAAAACCAATAATAAGAATGTATTCAAGTAGCAGTTGTGGTTATTGCTCTTGGAGTAAACCAATTTATCAAGAAGTTGTAAATCAATATGTAAATGAGGGAAAAATTGTAGCTTACTTATGGGAAGATATGAAGAAAGATTTATTAAGCGGAATTGCAATTAAAGATGAAGAAGTTAACTTGTTTAGCGAGTTCAGCAAAGGTGGAGTGCCAGTATTTGTATTCGGTTGCAAATATTACAGACTCGGAGCACCATACTCTAAAACAACTAATGGTGAACAATTAGAAAAGCAAGAATTAATAAATACAATTGAGACCTTATTATAAAATGGAAGAAAACAATAATTCAAAAATTGAAGAACATAAAGAAGAAAAACAAAAAGAAGAAGTGAAACCAATTGAATCAACAAAGGTAGAATCTAAACCAGTTGTACACAAAGTTAAAGCACAAAAGATAAAAAAGAATTTTTCAAAATTATTAAAAAAATGTTCTGGTTTATTTAAAGACAAGTGGGCAATCAGTACAGCAGTTTTAGCTTTAGCATTAATTGTTTTAACAATTTT
>CAYXZJ010000010.1:0-10843 GCA_964470085.1 Candidatus Woesearchaeota archaeon | reverse complement strand
AACAGAAAGACCAACAATAGATTTATTTGTGATGACACACTGCCCATATGGAACTCAAGCAGAAAAGGGATTTATACCATTTATGAAAAACATGAATAAATACGCAGACATTAACATAAGATATGTTCATTACTTCATGCACAATCCTGAATACAACGAAACTCCTAGACAAATTTGTATTAGAGAAGAACAAAATGACAAATTCTTATCTTACTTAGAATGCTTCTTAAAAGGAGATGGGGTAGTTGATAGTGATGGATATATAACAAATGGAAATAATCCAGAAACGTGTATGAAAGAAGCAAATGTTGATTCAAAGAAAGTAACTGAATGTGTAACAAGCAAAAAATGGGAAGAATATTACGCTGCAGATTCAGAATTAAGTAATAAGTATGGAGTGCAAGGTTCTCCAACGTTAGTAATCAACGGAGTACAAGCTTCTTATGGAAGAAGTCCAGCTGCATATTTAGAGGGTGCATGTACAGGATTTATTAACGCCCCAAATGAATGTTCAACATTAAAATTAGATACAGCAACTCCAAGTGTATATTTTGGTTGGTCAACAACAACATCTACATCATCTGGTGCTTGTTAATTAGTTTTTTAAATAGTTCTTTATATTTACTAACATGGATATCGAATTATTAGTTAAAGAAACAATAGAAAAATATAGGCTATGTACGAAAAAAGAAAACGTAGTAGTGGCATTATCTGGAGGAAAAGATTCAACATCTGTTTTATATATTCTTCATAAACTAGGCTATAACGTCCAGGGATTAATGATAGACTTAGATTTGGGCGAATGGAGCAAAATCCACAATAAAAACATGATAAACTTCTGCGATAAAATAGGAGTAAAATTAACAATAGTAGACCTTAAAAAAGAATTAGGACAGGGAATATGTTTCATTAAATCAGTTTTAAAAAAGAAAAAAAATTTAACAGGCTGTTCAGTGTGTGGAACAGTAAAAAGATGGATTCTAAACAAGACTGCGCTTGAAATGAAAGCAGATAAATTAGTCACCGGCCATAATTTGGACGACGAAACACAAAATGTTTTAATGAACTTTCTAAAAGGAAATATTATGCTTGGAATAAATTCTTCGCCATCAGCCGGTGGAAAAAATGTAGATGGATTTGTACAAAGAATAAAACCATTATTTTTTGTTCCAGAAGATGAAATAAGAAAATACGCAAAAGATCATAAATTTGAAATATTATATGATAAATGTCCCTGTGCATTTGGAACATACAGGGTAGAAACAAGAGGTTGGACCGATCAAATATCAAACAAACAAAAACTAAAAATTGTTGAAAATTTTCAAAAATTACTACCCAAACTAAGAAAAGACTCAAAAACATCTGTAAAAAAATGCTCAGTTTGTGGCCAACCATCAAGAGGGAATATTTGTAATTATTGCAGTATGATGAAAGATATTTGAAAATTATTCGGTTTCTTTAAAAGTATTGTCTGTAACCCATCAGTAATATCTCACTAAAAGATAAAAATCTTTAAAAAGTAATATGTGTTAAAAATCTAATAACCACAATGTATTGTGTTATAAGTAAGAATATACCACAAGATATTGTGATCACTCAAGAGGGAAACAAAATGTTATGTCCGTATTGTAACAATGAAGAAACGAAAGTTATGGATAAGAGAGATAACGATGCCGTTACGAGACGAAGGCGTGAATGTTTAAAATGCGGAAAAAGATTTACGACATTTGAAAGAATAGAAATGAATTTATATGTTCTGAAAAAGGACGGCTCGAAAGAAAAATTCAATAGGGAAAAACTAAAAAGTGGAGTATTCAAATGTCTTGAAAAAAGAAATTTCAATTCAGATGAAATAGAAAATATACTAAACAAAATAGAAGCTAAAATTTACAAATATGCCAAAGACAAAGACATAGAAACAAAAAAAATCGGCGAGATAGTGATGTCTGAACTAAAAAAAGTTGATAAAGTATCATATATAAGATTCGCAGCAGTTTACAAAGGCTTCGACACATTAGATGATTTTGAAGCCGAATTAAAGGAGATAAAAAATGGTAACTAAAATTAGAAAAAGAGATGGAGACGTAGTAAATTTTGATGAATCAAAAATAGAGAACGCTATTTGGAAAGCGGTAACTGCGGTTGGTGGAAAAGATAAAGATAGGTCAGATGCTTTATCAAAAATGGTCGTTAACAAATTAAATGAAAGATTTGGTGAAAATAATATTCCAAGTGTAGAAGATGTCCAGGATTTAGTTGAAGAAGTTTTAATTAAAAACGGCCACGATCAAGTTGCAAAAGCATATATTCTTTATAGAAAAAGTAGAGAAGAATTACGAGATGTAAAAGGTCTATTCGACACAATAGAAGCGGTAGAAGATTACATAGGACTAAATGACTGGATGGTAAAAGAAAATTCTAATATGGGATATTCTTTACAAGGATTAAATAATTACATATCAACAAAAATAATAACAAACTATTGGATAAGAAGAGTATACCCAGAAGCAATAAGAAAAGTTCACGAATCAGGTGATATTCACATTCACGATTTAGGAACACTTGGGGCTTATTGTGTAGGTTGGGACCTAAAAGACTTATTGCTCGTCGGATTCAAGGGGGTTAATGGAAAAGTTGCAAGTAAACCTGCAAAACATCTAAGAACAGCATTAGGGCAGGTTGTAAATTTCTTTTATACATTACAAGGTGAAAGTGCAGGAGCTCAAGCATTAAGTAATTTCGATACACTACTTGCTCCATTCATAAGATATGATAATCTAGATTACAAACAAGTAAAACAAACAATGCAAGAATTTTTATTTAATTTAGCGGTTCCAACGAGAGTTGGGTTTCAAACACCGTTCACAAATATAACACTAGATTTGAAAGTACCAAATTATATGAAAGATGAACACGTAATAATAGGTGGACAATTACAAACCGAAACATATTCAGAATTTGAACCAGAAATGAAAATGTTAAATAAAGCATTCGCCGAATGTATGATAGAAGGTGACGCTGCCGGTCGAGTTTTTACATTTCCAATTCCAACATACAATATAACAAAAGATTTTGATTGGGAGAACCCAGAATATTTACCAATTTGGGAGATGACATCAAAATACGGTATACCATATTTTAGTAATTTTATAAATTCAGATATGAAACCCGAAGACGCAAGAAGTATGTGTTGCAGATTAAGAATAGATAATACAGAATTAAGAAAACGAGGTGGAGGTTTATTCGGAGCAAATCCATTAACCGGTTCAATCGGAGTTGTAACAATAAATATGCCAAGATTAGGGTATACATCAATAAATGAAAAAGATTATTTTCAAAGATTAGAAAGATTAATGGAATTAGCTAAAGAATCTCTAGAAATCAAAAGAAAAACCGTCGAGAAATTCACAGAAATGGGATTATATCCATATTCAAAATTCTATTTAAGACAAATAAACCAAAGATATAAACAATATTGGAAAAATCACTTCAGTACAATCGGACTGCTCGGATTAAATGAATCAATAATTAATTTTATGCCAGGAGAAAATATAGCAACTCCAAATGGAAAAGCATTTGCATTAAGAGTTTTAGATTTTATGAGATCTAAATTAGAGGAATTCCAAAAAGAAACTGATAGTATTTACAATTTAGAAGCAACTCCAGGAGAAGGCACAACATATCGTTTCGCAAGATTAGATAAAAAACAATTTGGACGAATAATTTGTGCGAATGAGGAGTCTTACAAAAAAGGAGCTCAACCATATTATACAAATTCTTCTCAATTACCAGTTGATTATACCGACGACGTATTTGAAGCATTAGACTCCCAGGATGAATTACAATGTAAATATACAGGTGGGACAGTGTTTCATACATTTATTGGAGAAAAAATCACCCCAGAATCAGCAAAAGAATTAGTCAAAAAAATAGCAAATAATTACAGATTACCGTATTTCACAATTTCTCCAACGTTTTCCATTTGCCCGATTCATGGTTATCTTCCAGGAGAACATGAATACTGTCCAAAATGTGACGAGGAAATCGCATTAGAAGATCAAAATGCAATTAATCAATTATCAGTTAGTGATTCGAAAATACACGATTCGCTATCAGAATCTCAAAATAAAAAGGAGGTGTTTTTATGAGAGGTAGGACAAAATGTGAAGTTTGGAGTAGGGTAGTCGGATATTTACGGCCAACATCAAGCTGGAACGACGGGAAACTTCAAGAATTTAAAGATAGAAAAACATTCAAAGTAAATTGTTAATCAAATGAAAATTTTAGGTTTACAAAAAACCACCTTAATAGATTACCCAGGTAAAATAGCTTGCACAATATTTCTTTTTAGTTGTAACTTTCAGTGTGGTTTTTGTTATAATGCAGAATTAGTGAATGGAAAGCCAACAGGATGTTTCTCAGAAGAAAAAATATTTGATTTTTTAGAAAAGAAAAAGGGGAAACTCGACGGAGTTTGTATAACTGGAGGGGAACCATTACTAACAATTGAAAAAGATTTTGTAAAAAAAATAAAAGAAATGGGGTTTTTGGTAAAAATAGATACAAACGGATCAAACCCAGAGAAATTAAAAGAATTAATAGAGGAAAAATTAATAGATTATGTAGCAATGGATATAAAAAATTCTAAAGAAAAATACAACTCAACAACTCAGACAGAAATAGATTTAAATAAAATTGAAGAATCAATAAAAATAATTTCAAAGTTAGATAAATACGAATTTAGAACAACAGTTGTTTCGGATTTACACACAAAAAATGATATAAAAGAGATTGGAGAATGGTTTAAATCATTAGGAATAAAACCGAAAAAATATTTTCTTCAAGGTTTCAAACATGATGGGAATTTTATTGATAAAACATATTCAAAGAAACCCAACACTACCGAAAAATATTTGTATGAATTAAAAGAAATCGCTCAACCATATTTTGAAAGAGTAATGGTAAGATACTAATAATTAAACTCTTTTCTTTACTACAACTTTCTTTTTTCCCTTTAAAGATTCAACTTCTTTTTTTAATGTTTTTACTTCTTCGAGTATACTATCATAACTGCTTAAAACTTTCTCAAACTTGTCGTGTAAGTCACTAAAAGAGTCGTTTAGCATTAAAACATCTTTTTTTACATATCCGAAACTAGCAGAAGTGTTCTTCTCAAGTGTGCTAATACCTTTTGCCATATTAAAGTATACCTAAATTAATTTATAAATCTTTGTAGTTGTGTCATTATTAAATTAATACAGAAATAGAACCACTCATAAAAAGACTATTAAACACAAATTAATTATTAAAAACATGAAATACGAATTATTATCTCCGGTCGGAAATTATCCGATGTTATATTCAGCAATAAAAGGCGGATGCGATGCGGTATACTTTGGCGTAAAAGGATTTAATATGCGTGAAGGAGCAAAAAACTTTAGTCTAAGAGATTTACCCAAAATCAAGAAAATTTGTGACGAAAAGCATGTTAAAAAATATCTAACACTAAATACAGTAATATATAATAGTGAATTAAAGAAAACTGAAGAAATAATAAAAAAAGCCAAAAAATATATTGATGCAATAATCTGTTGGGATTTATCTGTCGTAAATTTATGTAGAAAACACAACGTTCCAATAAATATATCAACCCAAGCGTCCGTTTCGAATACGAGTTCCGCTAAATTCTACAAAAACCTAGGAGCAAAAACAATTGTTCTAGCAAGAGAACTAAATTTAAAACAAATTAAACAAATATCAAAAATAGTAAATGTTGAATGTTTTTGTCATGGAGCAATGTGTGTGGCAATATCTGGAAGATGTTTCTCATCTCAATTTATACACAACTGTTCAGCGAATAGAGGCAAATGTGCCCATCCATGCAGACGAGCTTGGACGGTAACAGACGATGCAGGGAATCAACTGAAACTAGAAAATAATAA
This sequence comes from Candidatus Woesearchaeota archaeon, assembly GCA_964470085.1. Classification (GTDB taxonomy): domain Archaea; phylum Nanobdellota; class Nanobdellia; order Pacearchaeales; family GW2011-AR1; genus JAGVXH01. Next base: position 4,901 of record CAYXZJ010000010.1, on the reverse strand, counting down.
AGTTATGTCCGCGAAAGACTTATGTACACTTCCATTCATAGAAGAAATGAAAAAAGCAGGCATCAAATCATTCAAAATAGAAGGTAGAAACCGTTCTCCGGAATATGTTTATACGGTAACTAAAATTTATAGAAATGCATTAGACAAAAAACTTTCTCAAGAAGAAATAACAAATTCAATTGAAGAACTAAAAAAGGTATACAATAGGGGATTTTCAAGCGGATTTTATTTTAGAACACCAACTGCTGACGATTTTTCGTACACAGAAAATGGAGAACAAACAGAAAAGAAAATGTATATAGGACGAGTTTATTCATATTTACCAAAAGTCGGCGTAGGTTTGGTTAAAATACACGCAGGAGAGTTAAAAATTGGTGACGAAATATATTTACTAAACGATAAAATATCAATTGAAAGAATAAAAGTCGAAAGCATGGAAAAAAATAATAACAAAATTGAAATAGCAAAAAAAGGTGATGAAATAGGAATAAAAATGCCTAAAGTTCCAAAAAATACAGACGTATATTTAATTAGAAAAGAAAATTAATTATTTGACAATTTTATCTCCAGGTAATTCTTTCTCATATTTGGCAACTATAATTTTATTTCCACCAACTTCAATCACAGCTCCCCCATTTTCATTAACAGCTTTGTATATTGCATTCGCCATATCTTCTCCACCCTGAACATAACTTTCTTGTTCTGTGTAGTTTAAATATTTGAAACTAAATAAAGTAATAATCAACAAAGCAATAATAATTCCTATAATAATTCCAATTCCCCCCCAAATATGATGCTTTTTGATCGGTTTATCCATTAAATTAATTTTTTTTTCAATATTTTTTTTCATTTTTTCTTCCTTTTCAATTTCTGATTCTTTGACTGATGTTTTTTCTTTCTGTTCTAAGTTATTTTTTGTTTTTTCAAGGTCATCATTTATCTTTTTCTCATCAAGTTTTAGTTGTTTAGAAATAGATATAGTGTTCTTTTTTTCTTTTGTTTTTTTTCTTTTTTCTTTTGTTACCATTTATACTCCAGTCTCATATTCTGCTAGACTTTCATTACAATCATCAAAGTCTTTTTGAACCTCTTTTAGTTGTGTTTCTACTTTAAGTAATTCAGCACTTATAATGGTTTTTTCTTTTGTACAAATTGCCTTTTCATCTAACCTTACAGTTGCTTCCAAGGCACCTTTTTCTGTTGTACACTTAGTTTCTAAATTATTTTTCAAAGACGTTTCCTCATCTGATAAATTAATTTTGGCTCCTTTAATAGAAACGTATAATCCCAATGTGTCATTTAAATTGGCATCCTCATCAATAGTTAAAATTTCAATAACAGATTCCGTTGTACTAGCAAATCCGCTTTTTAACATATTAAAATTATTTATAGTTAAATAAATAAAAACACCAAGACAAATCAAAGAAACAGTTAAAATGACGAAAACTTTTTTTGTCTTTAGGTTAGAATTATCTTCATGAATATAATTTTGTTTTTCTAATTTATCCAAACGTCTATATAACTCATCAATAGAAATCTCTTCCTCACCTTTCTTCATAAAAAGATAAGAATTATCCTCTTTTTAAATATTTTTAATCGTTTTCAATTCTTGGAGCTAAAATAAAACCAATTCCCATTTTGTCTCCAGGAAAATCCAATCTCAATGGATGATCATCAGAAAACTTAATAACAACACGATTAGATACTTTTTGAGCCTTAATAAATTTGTTTAAATATTCCAATGAATATTTTGCCTTTGAAACACCATTAATTTTAGCATTATCTTCAGAAAATTCTGCTCTAAAAGAATTAATAGATCCACTTGCTTCAACCAAAAAGAATTTTTCTCCAGAAACAAATGTACAACTTTCAGCAACGACGGAACAATCTTCTATAGCTTGTACAAAATCAGTAGAATTTAATTCAACTTCAGATAGAAAATTAACTTTAGGTTCGTTTTTATCATCAGAATCAATATCTATTAAGGTTAACATAAAGTTTCTTTTTATTTTATCGTAAATAGAAATATCCAGTTTGTTTCCGTCTTGTTCAAAAATGATACTAGAAGAACCAGATGCTCGTTTCAAAACTCTCTTTAAATCTTCTAAATTTATTCCCCATGTGTTCCCATTAGTTTCATATTCTGAAAAGCTTTCTTTAGGTAATTTAAAAATAACCATAGCAACGTTTGCTGGATCAACTGCAACAATACTCATACCATCATCTAATACTTTTATTTTAACCTCTGTAACTAATTCAGAAATAATTGCAACGGCATCGGCTAAGAGTTTAGGGTTGTCTAATTTGATAATCATAACAAGAAAATGCTATATTGATATTTAAATATTATGGGACTAAATGTGTATTTATTGGAATACAACAACCTCTCTTCCAACAAATTGCTTCTGTTTAATTTCTTCAATTGGAAAAATAATCAATTTCAGTCCAGTTTCTTCACAAACTCTTTGGATATTAACCTTATATTTTTTTATAAATGGAAATGTTATTGCAATTTTCGCCCCATCTTTTTTTGCTCTTTTCATAGACTTAAGTGCTGGAATAATAAAATTTTCAAATTTCATAATAAAACTCTTTGCTTTTTGATCATCCAATTTTTTTGTTACAATTTCTCCTAAAGGACTTTCCGTTGCAATGGCATCAAATATTTTTGAAGGTAATGACTTAACATCTCGTTTCTCAACAAGATATTTAGTATCAATAGAATACTTTTCTTTAATCCAATTAAGATTTTTTTTACAATCCACAATTGCCTTGAAGTCAATATCACTTCCATCAACTCTAATTTTCTTAATTAATGCTTCCTGTAATATACCACCAATACCACAAAATGGATCCAACATTAAATTATTTTCTTTAGCACCACTTAAATTAATTAAAATTTTTGATAACCTAGGAGAAATTGCCAACTCTTCTCTTCTAACAGGCTTGTTCATATCTCTAAATTCTATTTTTTTTGAATCAAAATTTTGAGAAACCTGTCCAAAATAAACGATTTTATTACTTTCATATAGAAAAAATGTATATTTTGTTTTAACAATTGAGTCGGATGTTCCATCTTGGAATTTCAATTTCTGTCTGCCATGTCTTAATGTGGCTTTTTGTTTGTTTTTTTTGAATAAGTCTCGTAATTCATCCGGTTCGACATTCCCAATAATTGAATAATTGAATTTATCTTCGTCAACAATAATATTTGAGTAAATATATTTTTCAAAATCCTTTCTACTTCCATCAAAAAAGACTTCTCCTAACGAAATAATACCACCAAATTCTTCAATATTAAATTTAAAATTGGTTTCTAAAACCAAATTATTACTTTCGAAAAGAATTTCTTGATAATTAATTCTTCGACTTCCTAAGTAAGATCTTATTTCCTCTCGAGACAATTTAGGGTTTCTTCCCAAAATAAAAAAATATTTCATAATAATTTCTGTATATTTTAGATTTTAAATGTAATGTATAATAAAAATTTTTCAAAAATATTTTTTTTGATACTTTTTTTGCTTTTTTCTATTTCTCGTCGATAAATGAAAGAAAACTTTCAATTCTTAAAATTTTGAAATTCAAAAAAGTCAAAAAATTCTCGACAAAAAGATAAAGTTTATAAATTAGAATGATATAAAATAATTATAGGAATTCATTTTCCTATTTAATGAAATTTATGAAAAGGAGGTTGATGAATCAAATTTATTATGGCAGCAAAAAAAGCACCAGCAAAAAAAGCACCTGCTAAAAAGGCACCTGCTAAAAAAGCACCAGCAAAGAAAAAGTAAGTGCGAAACATAAATTTATTTTTATTTTATTTTTTACGACTATTTTTACGGGATTAAAGGTAAACTTTAAATATAATGTAGGTCTACTATCTTTATGTTAGGTGATTTGAGTATACCATTGATGTGCTTACTAATTTTTTTTGCTAGAATTTGTGATGTAAGCCTAGGAACAATAAGAATTATATTTATATCTAAAGGTAAAAAGATCTTAGCTCCTTTCATTGGTTTTATTGAAGTATTGATTTGGTTGGTAGCCTTTCAACAAATACTAAGTAATCTAACTAATTTTTGGTTATACATAGCATATGCTTGTGGTTATTCGGCCGGTACATTAGTTGGAATATTAATAGAAGATAAACTTTCGATAGGGAAAATCCTTGTCAGAATTATTACGACATCTGACATAACAGAATTAGTAACTAAACTAAAAAAAGACAAATTTGTATTAACAATAACAGATGCACAGGGAAGAGAAGGAAAAGCGAAGGTGATAATGACTGTTATTAATAGAAAAAAGCAAAAACAAATAACAAAAATAATAAAAGAACTTGCTCCAAATGCATTTTATGTAATAGAAGAAATAAAAGACGCAAAAGAAATGAATTACTTTGGAGAAATATCACCAAAAAGAATTCACCCAAATAGAAAAGTAAAATAAAAAATTCAATTCTTCATTTTTTAAGTTAACCAGATAACATTAAACAAAAAGTAATTAAATCTAAAAAAATATAACAATACGTGGAGAAAAGATTTCTAATAAGTAAAAGTAAGCAAGATTTCTTAGAAAATGATTTAATAGATAGATTGATACATGTAGAACAAAAAATATCTGCAAAAGATGGTAAAATAGTGAAGTATAATCAAACAACATATTTCAAAAGTTTATCCCCTGAAGCAAAGAAAAAATATCAAAAACATCTAGCAAATAAAAATAAATTAGAAACAGTATTTATGTTTTTATTAACAATTCCATTAATGGGAGTTGCAATTATGAACTTAACATTAACAGGAAATGTGATTGGAGAAAGCAAAAACCTAGGAGTATTATCAACATCTTTAATTTTCGTATTAATTCTTTGTGTAGGGATTGTGGTTGGAATATATATAAAA
>CAYXZJ010000009.1:14804-28854 GCA_964470085.1 Candidatus Woesearchaeota archaeon | reverse complement strand
ATCACGGAATAATGAATGGAAATCCAAATTGGACATCAGGAAAAGAAGGAAATGGCGGAGCTTTAAGTTTTGATGGAGCAGATGATTATGTTAACATAACTCTTTCAACGGCTTTGTCTGTTTATACATTATCAGGTTGGTTTTATAGAACAGATGTTTCTGGTTCATGGGGGACTATATTAGGAAATAGGCCTTCTTCTTCAGGTTTTGAATTTGAAAGTATTTGGGGTGGAGCAAGTAGGTTAGTAATGTATTCTGGAGGAGCAAGTGCTTATTATACACTTAATAATTGGCATTATTTTTCATTAGTTCAAAATTCTACACAACAAACATTATATTTAGATGGAGTTTTGATAAATACTTCTAGTGTTTTGAGAACAATTCCAATATATTCACAAATAGGTGCATGGAACAACAAACAATGGTTTAAAGGTAAACTAGACGAAGTTCGTATCTACAATCGTTCATTGAGTCAAGAGGAAATTATAAACGATATGCAATCTGGTTTAATCAAACACAAACTTTATCGTTCAACCACAGAATCGGGAACATATTTGAATGTAAATTTACCAATAATAAATGGTGATGCGGAATTAGGAGATTTAACAAATTTTGGATTTGATGGAATAACAACAGATTATTATGAAGGAAATTACGCATTCTACGAAACAGGTGGAAAAATATTAATGTCTACAGATTTTATTCAAATAGATAATAATTCAGAATATGTTTTATCAGGAATGTTTAAATCAAATGGAACAGGTGGATTAAGCAAACTATATTATGGATTTGTCCCTTATGATTCAAACAAACAACAAATAAGTGATCCAAATATAAATATTGTTTTAAATACACAAACTGAACTCTATGAAGATATTAAATCAACAGATAAAATAGTTAAAATAAAAAATTGTTCAAATTGGTATGTTGTATCGCATGGTCGTATAGCTTTTAACATAGATGATTCAGGGTATTATGCCGATTTACCCAATAGGGACCTTGGAAATTCAAATATAACAAGAGTTCAAAATTTTGGAGATTATTGTGAACTTGAATTTAGAACAACGGTTGGAAAAACATATCCTGCAGGAACAAAAATTAGAATGCATACAAGTGGAAGTTCTTATATGTATTCTGCAGCAGTTAATCCTTCTATTCCAACAAGTTGGACAAAATATTCTTCTTCGATAATGAGAGGAAATTATTTATATGGTGATAGTGCAAGTACATCATTTTGGGCAGGAACAAAATATGTCAAAATTTTGTTTCTATTAAATCACGGACAAGATTCTACTTACACAACATTAGTTGATAATTTAAAATTAACAGTTAATGGAGAGAATATTTCAAAATCAAATTATTTGGACTTCACTGCTTCTGATGTTTCGTCACCAACCTCGGTTTCGAATTTAACCTCAACAGATGTACAAGAGGATGGGTTTTATACAACACAAACAGCAAACTTTACCTGGACAGATGCAACAGATTCTGGTAGTCAATATTATTATTATGTAGACACAGAAGATGCCGAAGGAAATTATAATGATACAATCTCAAAAAAGACACAAAATATAACAACGGAAGTTGCAGGATACTCTGTTTTATGTGATGATTGGCAGAATTCAATACCAAACAATATAGTAGATACACAAAATACAAACTTTAGTTGTACAACAATAGAAGGAGAAAATTATTTCTTTGTTAAAGCAATTGATGGAGCGGGAAATTCAGGACCAATAACAAGGTTCGGTCCATTCTATGTAGACACAGGAACTCCGGGAATTTCGTTCGTTTCACCAACGCCAGCAAACGCAACTGAAACAACCCAAACAAATACGACAATAAAGTTAGAAGCAACAGATTATCAACTTAAAGAATTTAAATTTGAATGGAACAATCAAAACTTATCCGCGTTAGATGAAAACTTAGTTCTATTATATAACTTCCAAAACTTATCAACATTAAAAGAAAATAATTCATTTGTAAAGGATTTAAGTGGAAAAGAAAATAATGGAATAATTACGGGAGCAACATATTCCGATAGCGGTCGTTATGGAAAAGCATTAAGTTTCGACGGAAACGATTATGTATCAATCCCAAGTTCTCAATCAATCAAACCAACAAGTGCAATAACTGTTGGAGCTTGGGCATATAAAAGCTCTTGGAATTCTCCAATTGGCGATAAAAGATTAATAAGTTCTACTGAAAGTGGTGGTTATACTATCGCATTTGATAGTACTGGAGCAGGACTTGTACAGTTTTATGTTTATGCAGGAGGATATATTCTCCCAAGTACGAATTATACATCATTATCTCCAGGATGGCATTATTTTACAGGAACATACGACGGAGTATATGCTAGATTATATATTGATGGAGAATTAAAAAATTCAACATATAAAGGTGTTACAACTCCAATAAGTTACGATTCAGATAATAGTATTCAAATTGGAGCAGAAGCTAGTGGTTCAACAACGCCGTCAGGAAGTTATTTCAATGATCTAATTGACGAAGTTCGAATATACAATCGTTCATTATCGAAAGAAGAAATTAATTTATTATATCAATCTAATTTACAAAAAGTTTCTCAAACAAAATGGGAATTAACAATGAATTTAACAAATATTTCTAAACAAGGTTACTGGTATAAAGGTTATGCTTGTGATATGGTAAATAATTGTAACCAAACAGAATACAGACTTTGGTCAAGAATAAATATTCTACCAGTTGTTACATCCGTTGTATTAAACACAACAAACGGAGTTTTACGAGCAACTCAAAATATGTCAGTTAAAGTTCAGTCACACGATTTAGATGCAGAAGATAAGGTTTACAATATAACAGATTGGAGAGTAAATAATAATAGTATAGCAGTTTTAAATATGCCATTTGAGGGCGCTAGTACATCATCTTGGACAAAAGATTATTCAAAAAACGCAAATAACGGAACGGTTTACGGAGCAACATGGACGACAAACGGAAAAGTTGGTGGAGCATATAATTTTGACGGAATAGATGATTATATATCGGTAGTAGCACCACAAAATATAACAAATAAATTAACACTATCAAGTTGGTTTAAAACAAGTGGAGAAGGAAATGATGAACATGGTAGGATTTCTGGCGTAAATGGTATATGGATAATGTATTTATATAATTATTCAGGTAGTGGAAGATTAAGATTTTGGGATGGAACAATAGATTCAATATTTCCAGGTCAAACGAAAGATTTATTTGATAATCAATGGCATTTAGTGAATATTGTTTATGATGGAGATGGAATAGATGGCTATATCGATGGTGTAAAAGTTGGAACAATAGCTAAAACGGGAAATTTTAACAGTGTAGGTTCAACCCCATTCACGATAGGTGGAAATGTTGCACAAGATAGAACTTTCAATGGTTCTATCGACGAAGTTCTAGTTTTCAATCGTTCGTTATCTGCTGAACAGATTAAATTAATTTATGATGCGGGAGTAGCTGGACATTCAATTGAAAATATTTCCTCAAAAGAATTAATAGATAGAGAAAAATGGGTTGTTTCAGTTACACCAAACGATTTAACAGCGGACGGAACAACCGTAGATTCAAATGAAATAAACTTATTTAACAATATACCAACAGTTCAGTTAATATCACCAATAAACAATTCAGATATAATAAATAGAACTCCAGAATTTACGTGGATAGGAAGCGACTTAGATGGAGATACATTGTCGTATCAGTTCGCTTTAGAAGAACACAAAAGTGCAGGAACAGCAATTTGTAACGACGATATTACACGAAATAATCTAAATATAGAAAATTATAGTTTAACTCAAGAACTAAAATGCTTAAATGATTATGGATATTATTATACATGGAAAGTTAGAGCATACGACGGAGAATCTTATGGCCCATGGTCTGAAAGAACATTCAAATTAAATGCCTACGTTGTAGCAAGTCTAGTAAATTCAGAAATAAGTTTTGGAACAATAGACTATTTAGCATCAAAAAATACCACAACAAATGATCCAGAGCCATTTACATTAAGAAATGATGGTAATGTAAAAATAAATGTTAGCGCTAACGCAACATCAATGTGGAACACAGTATCGACAGCATCGGAATATTACCAAACAAAAGTTGACAAAAAATTAGGATTTGAAAACGCATTTAATTGGGCAAAATCAATAGTTAGTTGGATTAATATGAGTTTAACTGGTAAGGTTATTATGATAAATGATCTAGATTATCACACTAATAATGATACAGCAGAAGTAGATATTTTATTACAAGTTCCAACAAATGAAGGTCCAGGAACAAAATCATCAACAATAGTATTTGAAGCTAAATTATCAGAGGAAGAAGCATGATAACAAATAAAAAAGTAGTTAGAACAATAGATTTTGTAGTTGTAATATCTAGTCTATTTGTAATAATGTGGGCAATAGGTTTTCAAAGTCCACAAGTAATTGCTCCAACGAACGAATATGAATCAACAGAGTCCCTTGTTTTGTTCGAAATAGAAAATGCAGATAAATTACAAATAGATACAGATGTAAATTTTACCAATCCAAGAACATACAATTTGAATAATAACCTATCATTAAACCTACAACCAAATACATACTATTGGAAAGCAATCGGGGTAAAAGAAAGTGAAATTAGAAAACTAACAATTATTGACGCAGTCGTTTTAAACATAATCAAAAAAGAAAACGGCTATGACGTAGTAAATGCAGGTTCAGTTTCTTTAAATGTAGAAGTATATGATAACGAAAGCAATTTATTAGAAAACAAAAATTTACAACCAGCAGAAAAATTCAACTCAAATTCAACAAAATTTATTGGGGGGCAAAATGAATAAACAAAATTTATTATTTACAATTTTCTTGTTTTTTATTATTTTAGCGAATGTATCTGCTCTTGGAGTAACTCCTGCAAGAAATACGCTAGACTTTAATGCGAATTCAAGAAATACTTATACATTTAAGATAATCAATTCAGAAAATAAAGATATTGATTTAAAAATTACAACAAGGGGAGACTTGGGTCAATACATTGATTTAGCAGAAAGAAAAATTCATATGAACTCTGATGAAAATGAAAAAGAAATATCATACGTATTGAATTTACCATCTGACTTAAAACCAGGATTAGAAATAGGAGAAATTGTTGTAACAGAAGATGCATCTGTAGGTGAAGGAGAAAACTATATCGGAGCAACACTTGCCGTTGTAACACAAGTATATGTGTATGTTCCATATCCCGGAAAATATGCAGAGGCTAAATTAAATGTATTAAATGCAGATTCAAATGATGAAGTAACACTTGTCGTATCAGTAGCATCAAAAGGAGAATTTGATTTGCCAAATGTATACGCAATTGTAGATATTTTCACCAGTTTAAATGAGAAAATTGATACATTTACAACAGAAACTTATTCAATAAAATCAGGAGAAAAAAAGGATATAATATACAAGTGGAATTCAAAAGATGCAAAAGTTGGGAAATATCAAACAAAAGTTGCATTAGTATATGACGACAAAGTAATTAATTTAGAAGATACTTTCTCAATTGGTGAAGCGAACATTGAATTACAAGACTTATATGTAAATGATTTTACATTAGGGCAAATAGTAAAAGTAAACATGTTATTAGAAAACAAGTGGAGTGAAGCAATAATAGGTGTTCATAGTATAATGGATATTTATGGTAAATCAGGTAACAAATTAGATAGTATAAAATCTCCAGATTACGATATAGAACCATTCGGTAAACAAATATTGTCGTCTTATTGGGATACGGCCGGAGTAAATGAAGGAAATTACGATACCAAAATAACTCTAGAATACGGAACAAAGAAAATTGACAATGATTTAGAATTAACAGTAACTACAAACGAAATAAAAGTTTATGGTTTGGGCTATGTTATAAGTAACGATAACAGAGGTGACTCAACTGAATCAGATAGTCTTGTAACAATATTAGTTATAGTTGCTGTAATATTAATTTTAGTAAACATACTTTGGTTCTTAGTTCTAAGAAAATATATTAAAAAATAATAAAATATAAATTATTAATTATAAATTTGCTCTTTCCAAAGCTATAAAAAGCAGTAATTTTTCTTATATAAATGGATATAGCAAATTTAGAAACAATAAATATAGGTATAGTTGGTCACATTGATCACGGTAAAACAACTTTATTACAACATTTATCAGGGAAGTTGGCAGACACACATTCTGAAGAACAGAAGCGAGGAATTACAATAAAATTAGGTTATGCCGACGCAATAATAAAAAAAGAAGGAGACAAGTATACAACAGATCCAGAAAGTAAAGGAGAACCTGTAAGATATATTACATTTATTGATACACCAGGTCACGAAATGTTAATGGCCACAATGCTTTCTGGCGCCGCAATTATAGATGCCGCAATTTTACTTGTATCAGCAAGTGAAGGTATAAAACCACAAACAAGGGAACATTTAATTGCATTAGAAGCCAAAAATATAAAAAACATAATAATCGCACAAAACAAAATAGATTTAGTAACAAAAGAACAAGCAACCTCAAATTACAAACAAATAAAAGAATTTGTGAAAGGAACAATAGCTGAGAATGCTCCAATAATTCCAATATCTGCTAAACAAGGGGTAAATATAGATAAAATTTTAGAGGAATTATGTAAAATAAAAATTGAAAAAAAAGACGAAAATGCAAAACCACTTTTGTTGATTGCTAGAAGTTTTGATATAAATAAACCAGGAACAGAATTAAAAAATTTACATGGTGGTATACTAGGCGGTATACTAAAAAAGGGAACATTAAAAGTCGGAGATGAAATAGAAATAAAACCAGGATTGTCTCAAAAAAAACACAATGAATTTATTTATACTCCAATCAAATCAAAAATAATTTCAATTTACAAAGGACATTATAAAGTAGATAAAGCAACTCCAGGAGGAAGTATTGCAATTGAAACGGAACTTGATACATCTTTAACAAAAGCAGATTCTTTAGCTGGAACGGTAGCATCAACAACAGGTGGACTTTCAGATACGACTAATTTCATAAAATTGCAATATGATTTATTCAAGAATATAGCAGGCGAGGATAAAGTCATAAATCCAATAATTTTGAACGAAACATTAATGCTTAGTGTAAATACATCAATAACTGTAGGAATTGTGTCAAAGGTTTCAAAAAACGAAGTAGAATTGAAATTAAAAATTCCAATTGTCCCAATCAAAGAAGATTCAATAGGAATATCAAGAAACGTCGGCGGACATTGGCGTTTGATCGGGTTTGGTAAAATAAATTTATAAAAATAATCAATATAATCACACTTATATTTATTATAATTAAGATGTGGGTAATAAAATAAATTACTTTTTTTAAGTCCTTCAAAAGCTTTTTATAATCAAAAAACAAAAAATAGTTATATGTGGAGGTGCCGGAGTGGCCAAACGGGCTGGACTTAAGATCCAGTGGCTTTTTTGCCTACGGGGGTTCGAATCCTCCCTTCCACATACGTTTTGTTAAATTAAAAATTACTAATATTACAAAATAATATTTTTCAAAAATATAAAATTATTTTCTTAATTTTATTATATCAGCAACTAATTTTGACATTACAGCTAAGAATTCGTCAGACATCTCTATTAATTCGTCAAGCATTTTACCTTCAATACTAGTTTTCGTTCCATGAACAATATCTTTTGCTATAGTGTGAACAATGTCATAATATTTTACATATTTTCTATCTAATAATTTATTTTTAACAAAATGTTCATCTAAAACCTGTCCAATGTCTTCAGGAGAAGCTGGCATAATATCGGCAGCAATTAAAACGGCGTGAGATGCATCAACCATTCCCCAATAAAGACCATCTACAACGGCCAACATCGCACTCTTTGCTCTAGCAAAATGAACTGGAGATCTTTCTAATAAAGTATAAATTGATTCAGGTGTAGCTCTAATTTTGCCTTCTTTTAATAATAATCTCAATGGAGCGAAAAATCCCCCAAAATCAATTAACGTTTCTCCGCTTCTTAAAATATTCAAAACAACGGGATCTCCTCTCAATAAATCGTTCCACCAAGAAGACAATTTAACTGTACTAATGTGTAATGGTTTTTGATATTTATTTTGATTTAATAAAACTTCTAATCTTTTTCTATACCAAGCAATTAATTCCTCATCGAACTTTATAGAAACATCATCGATTAATACAATTAAATCAATATCAGATTTTTCCGTAGAATCCATTTTAACGCTTGAACCAAATAAAACAATAGATTTAATCATTGTATCAAACTCTTTGTACACTTTAGTCGCAAAATCCATTGCGATTTCTCGTTCCGTTGGTAAAAGCATAGTATTCTTAACAGTTTGAATTCTATTTAAAATTTGAGTTCTATCCCTAGAAGGAGCAATTTGTTTAGGCTTTTCACCCTTTTTTACGTTATTTTTTTTAGATTTCGTAACCATAATCACACTCTTTCATTAAGTCATAGTAGTTATATTTTATAAATGTTTTCGTACCATAAACTTTAAAATATAACAACGATTGAGTATTTTATGAAGACATTAAATCTACATTGTGATTATATAAAATTCAAAGCTCTAAAGAAGGCCTTGAAAGATATCGATGAAATAGCTCCATCTCAAAACTTGGAAGGAGATATCTCGGAGTGTTTAGTTGTACTAACAGCGGTGGAAAAATGTGACAACGAGACCGAAACAGTTCAAATGTTTGTAGATGATATAAAAAATATAGCCTCACAAGTTAATACGAAAAATATTGTTCTATATCCTTATGCGCACTTATCTAGTAATTTACAATCACCAATAAAATCAGTAAAAATATTAAATTTGGTTGCTGAAGAATTAAAAAAAGACTTCAATGTAACAAGAGCTCCATTCGGATATTACAAAACATTCGAATTAAAAGTTAAAGGACATCCATTATCTGAACTATCTAGAGAAATTGTAATAAAAGGAAACGAAAAAATAGCAGATATTAGCGACGAGGAAAGAAAACAGTTATTGAGACAAATTTCAAAGGCAAAATTGGATACATCAAAATTGAAAGAAAATGATCATAGAATAATTGGTCAAAGAATGAATTTATGGAGTTTTAATAGTGTCGCACCAGGGATGGTTTTTTGGCATAATAAAGGATTGAAAATAAAAAATAAATTAATAGAATTATGGAGAGAATTACACAGAAGTGCGGGTTATGAAGAAATTTCAACACCACAAGTAATGGACAGAAAATTATGGGAAATTTCGGGACACTGGTCAAAATACGGAGAAAATAACTTCAAAACGAACTATGAAGGAAGAGATTTCTTATTAAAACCAATGAATTGTCCAGGAGGAATGCTAGTTTACAAAACATCTCCAAAATCTTACAAAGACTTACCATTAAGAGTCGGAGAAATAGGTGTAGTTCATAGAGTAGAACTTTCAGGGGTTTTGGCAGGTTTATTTAGAGCAATCCAATTTACTCAAGATGATGCACACATATTTTGTACACAAGAACAATTAGAAGGTGAAATTCAAAAAATAATTGAATTAATTATGAAAACATTTGCTTATTTTGGATTAGAATTTGATCATGTAGAATTATCTACCCGTCCAGAAAAAAGAATCGGAGATGATAAAACTTGGGACATTGCGGAGGCAACATTAGAAACAATCTTGAAAAAATCGGGAATGAAATATCAAATTAACGAAGGCGATGGTGCATTCTATGGACCGAAAATAGACTTTCACTTAAAAGACTCATTAGGAAGAACATGGCAATGTTCAACAATACAATTAGACATGGCGTTACCAGAAAGATTTGATTTAGTATATACAGATGAAAAAGGAGAAGAAAAACGTCCAGTAATGTTACATAGAGTAGTTTATGGAAGTATTGAAAGATTCATAGGAATAATTACTGAAAGTATGAACGGGAAATACCCATTATGGCTTTCTCCTAATCAAATAAAAATTATAACAATGAATGACAACGTAAAAGATTATGCAAACGAAGTATATAAAAAACTATTCGATGAAGGATTCGAAGTTGAATTAGACGACAGAAATGAAAGTATCGGTAAAAAAGTTCGAGACGCTCAAATACAAAGATTCAACTATATTTTAACAGTTGGAGAAAAAGAATTAGAAAACAAAAAAGTAGCCGTTAAAAAAAGAGACGGAAACGACATCGAAGAATATGATTTAAACGATTTTATAGAAAAATTGAAAAAAGAAATTAAAGAAAAGAATATAAACTAATTTTATCTTAAATTTCCATGAGGTGGAGTAAATTATTTCTAATTGCTTTAGCAATTGTCACATTAATATTTGGTGTAATATTAATGGAATATTCGATTAAGGCTCCAGAAGGCGAAGTACAAATTTCTTTATTTAAATTTATTCCAAACGCTTCCCCTGCAGATTATGAGGCTCTATTAAATCGTATTTACGACGCAAGTTATATTTTAGTTGTGATAGCAATAATTGAAGGTGTAATTATTTGGCGAGTTATAAAAAGTTAAATTCAAATTTTTTATGTTTCAAATTTCTTATCAAATCTAATTTAATAACAAAATATTAAAATAAATACGCAATTTTATATAGTTAATTTCGTACATTATAAAATGATAGGAAGAAGTGGTGCGAATAAGTTTTTAAAAAACATATCAAAAAAAGATAGAGTTTTACTCATTCATCACACAGATTTAGACGGAATTATATCTGGAATATTTTTGTATAGATATTGTTTATCAAAAACTCCAAACGTAACTCATTTATTTTATAGTTACAAAGAAAAAATCAAATGTAGAAAATATAAAAAATATAATAAAATAATTTTTTCAGATTTATCCGACATTGGTATTCATGATTTAGTTCAGAATTTTTCGGCACAAAAAAATGATATTTTAGTTATAGATCATCATCAAAAAGAGGTTAATTTCGGTAAAAATATTGCAGTTTATAGAAACAGGCCAGATGAATATATTCCATGTAGTAGAATGGCTCAAGAATTATTTGAAAAAGACCAATGGCTTGCAATGATAGGAGTTTTAGCTGACGCAGGAGAAAAGTATAACAGTAATACAAAATATATTAAAGATTTTATGCAAAAAGAAAAAATAACAATTGATTGGTATAATAAAAATGTCGTATATCCTATAGAAAACATGTTAATTTATCACAATAAAAATCTCGAAGAAGTTTTTAATTATATATTAAATTTAAAAAATTATAAACACATAAAATCGTTGGAAAATATTTCAAAGAAAATAGAATATGAAATAAATTATCAATGTAATAAATGTAAAAACGAATCCGAAAAATTAGGTTCTTTTAATTTTTATTTAATAAAATCTAAGTTCCCAATAAAAAGTATTGTTGCTTCAAAACTTTCTTCCGAGAATAAAGATGAAGTATTTATTATAGCAACAGAGGAAAAGAGAATGATTATGTTTTCTGTTAGATCTCAAAGGGATGATTCAAATTTTGCTTTTTTGTTAAAAGATACAATTTTGGATTTCAAAAGAGCTTCATTTGGTGGACATAAAAAGGCAGCTGGCGGGACATTTCCTAAAAAATATCTTCCAAAATTTAAAAAAAGATTACAAAAACTCATTTAATTTGGTGTCTTTTTTAGTGACAAAATATATTTTTTATAAAAAGTTTTAAAAATGTAAATGTATCAATTTATCGTCGTAAAAAATGATTTTTTCAACACAAATATTTATAAATACTGATTGGTTTTTAGAACTTATAATTGGAGAAAAGATGGTTGATAATAAATATTCTGCAGAAAGTATTAAGGTTTTAGAAGGTTTGGAAGCTGTAAGAAAA
This sequence comes from Candidatus Woesearchaeota archaeon, assembly GCA_964470085.1. Taxonomy (GTDB): domain Archaea; phylum Nanobdellota; class Nanobdellia; order Pacearchaeales; family GW2011-AR1; genus JAGVXH01. The sequence continues at coordinate 17,002 of CAYXZJ010000009.1, read as the reverse complement.
AGACCGGGAATGTATATAGGTTCTACAGATAAGCCAGGTTTACATCATTTAGTTTGGGAAGTTGTAGATAATTCTGTTGATGAACATATGATGGGTTACGGAAACGTAATTTATGTAACAATAAATAAAGACGGGTCAGTAACAGTTGAAGATAATGGAAGAGGAATGCCAGTAGATATGCATCCTATATACAAAAGACCAGCACTTGAAATAATTGTAACGAAACTACATGCAGGTGGAAAATTTGATGGTAAAGCTTATGCTGTTAGTGGAGGTTTACATGGAGTAGGTATATCCGTCGTTGCTGCACTATCAAAATTAATGATAATAGAAGTAAGAAAAGAAGGGAAAATTTATACTCAATCTTATAATATAGGAAAACCAACATGCGAAGTTCATGAAATAGGATCTTACACAGATGGTCCAAATGGAACAAAAGTTACATTTTTCCCCGACGATGAAATATTCGTAACAACAGATTTCGATTATAAAGTTTTAGCAACAAGATTTAGAGAGATGTGTTTTTTAAATGCAGGATTAAAAATAATATTAAAAGATAAACGAGAAGGAGTCGAAAAAAAGGACGAATTTCATTATGAAGGTGGATTACAAGAATTTGTAAAATACTTGAATAAGACAAGAAATCCAATTCATCAAAAGATAATTTTCTTCAAAAAACAAGAAGATAAGACAGTTGTCGAGGCAGCACTTCAGTATACAGATTCGTATACAGAGAATATTCAAAGTTTTGTTAACACAATTAATACAATCGAGGGTGGAACCCATGTTTTTGGATTTAAGGCGGCTTTAACAAAGGCAATAAACGATTACGGTATAAAAAATGGTTTAATGAAAAAAGATCAAGCATTAGCTGGTGAAGATGTTAGAGAGGGTATAACAGCTATTATATCTTTAAAAATGGCAGAGCCACAATTTGAAGGCCAGACTAAAACAAAATTAGGTAATGGAGACACAAAAGGGATTGTTGAATCAATGACAAGAGTTGCATTGTCAGACTTTTTTGAGGAAAACCCTACGGTTGCAAAAGCTATTATAACAAAATGTTTAAGTGCATTAAAGGCCAGAGAAGCTGCAAAAAGAGCAAAGGATTTAGTGAGAAGAAAAAATGCATTAACAAGTAGTGGATTACCTGGGAAATTAGCAGATTGTTCATCTAAAAAAATAGAAGATACAGAATTATATATAGTAGAAGGAGATTCTGCTGGTGGTACTGCAAAATCTGGTAGAGATAGAGAAACACAAGCAATTCTTCCACTAAGAGGTAAAATATTAAACGTAGAGAAAAGTTCGCCGTCCAAAGCCTTAGAAAGTGAAATTATATCGAATTTGGTTACAGCAGTAGGAACAAGTGTAGGTGAACATTTTGATATATCAAAAATTAGATATGGTAAAATAATAATTATGACAGATGCAGATGTTGATGGAGCTCATATTAAAACGCTTTTATTAACGTTCTTTTTTAGGTATACCCCTAAATTAATAGAAACAGGTAGAATATTTGTTGCTGTTGCACCATTGTACTCTATAAAAAGAGGAAATAAAATCTCTTATGCTTACACAAATGATGAATTAAATGAAGTAAAAAAGACATTAAGTGATAAAGTAGAGGTTGGACGTTTCAAGGGTCTAGGAGAAATGAACGATGAACAATTATGGGATACAACTATGAATCCTAAAACAAGAAGATTAAAACAAGTTTCAATAGCCGATGCAATTGAAGCTGATGAAACATTCTCGTTATTAATGGGGGATGCTGTCGCTCCTAGAAAACAATTTATTGAAGAAAATGCAGAAAACGCGGAGGTTGATTTGTAAATGAAAAAACAAACTAGTTGTGATCTTTGTGGAGAATCAAGTTATGAAACAAAACACGAAAAATGTAATTGTTGCGAACATGAAAAACCGATAAGAGTTAGGTTTTGCCCAAATTGTAAAAGTACCAACGTAAAATTTGTATTTGAATTAAAAAATTTATTTGGTTTAGTGCCAAGAATTAGATGCGCAAAATGTGGAAATCAATCGGTAGATTTTCCGATTTTAATAGTAGATAAAAAAAATTTAGAAAAAAAGAAAACTACAAAACAAACTAAAAATAAGAGGAATAAAAAATGAGTGAAGAAGATGACATGCCAGAAAAAACAAGAAAATTATTAGATGAGTTAGAGAAAGAAAAAGAA
>CAYXZJ010000009.1:0-14704 GCA_964470085.1 Candidatus Woesearchaeota archaeon | reverse complement strand
GGAGTAAATAATATTGATAATTTGGATGATGCAGAAGATGAACAAAAACAATTCTTACACGACAAAAAAGAATTATTAGAAAAAATCGACGCAAAAGAGTTGATCAATGTAGAAATTTCTCCAGAAATGAAACAAGCATATTTGGATTATGCAATGAGTGTTATTATTGGAAGAGCTTTACCAAATGCAGAAGATGGTTTAAAACCAGTACATAGAAGAATTCTTTGGGCAATGCATGAGATGGGTTTAGAAAGTAGTAAACAAACTAAAAAATCTGCTCGTATCGTTGGTGACACAATGGGTAAGTACCATCCACATGGTGATAGTGCTATTTATGAAGCAATGGTAAGAATGGCTCAAGATTGGTCAATGAGATATCCTTTAGTATACGGTCAGGGTAATTTCGGTTCTATGGATGGTGATGGTGCAGCTGCAATGAGGTATACCGAAGCAAAAATGCAAAAAATTACAGATGAAATGCTGGATTCTATAGAAAAAAATACAGTAGCCATGAGAAAAAACTTCGATAATAGTTTAGATGAACCAGTATTGATGCCGGCAAAAATACCTAACTTATTATTAAACGGAGCAAGTGGTATTGCTGTTGGTATGGCTACAAATATTCCAACTCATAACTTAACAAATGTATGTGATACAATTTTATACTACATAGATAATCCGCAATGTGAGATAAAAGAATTAATATCAAAAATAAAAGCCCCAGATTTTCCAACAGGTGGAACAGTTAGCGGACAAATTAAACAAATGTATGAAACAGGAAAGGGGAGATTAATTATAGATGGGAAAACTGACTTAGAAGAACCGAAGAAAAAAACCGATAAATTAAAAATTATTATTAATGAAATTCCATATCAAGTTAACAAATCAGAATTAGTTCAGCAAATAGCAAATTTGGTAAGAGATAAAAAACTACCAGATGTTATGGACATTAGAGATGAATCTAGTAAAGGTAAAATAAGAATAGTAATTGAATTAAGAAAAGATACCGAAGCCAAATTTACTATAAACAGACTTTTTAAGTATACCAACTTGCGAATTAGTTATAGTGCAAACATTTTATCTTTAGTTGGTCAAAAACCATTATTATTAAATCTTAAACAAATGGTTGGGGTTTATGTTACCCATCGTCAAGGTGTAATTAGAAAAGCAAAAGAATTTGACTTAGATAGAGCAAAAAAAAGAATACATATAGTTGAAGGTTTATTGATCGCCCAAAAAAATATTGATGAAGTAATTAAGATGATTCGTGCATCCAAATCAAGAGTAGAAGCAATAGCAAATTTAATTTCAAAATATGAATTAACACAAAGACAATCTGAAGCAATAATGGATATGAAGTTATCAAATTTAACAGCTTTAGAACATGATAAATTAGAAGAAGAAGAAAAGGATTTGAAAACGTTAATATCAAAGTTAGAAGAAATATTGGGTGATGAAAAAGAGATTTTACAAATTATAAAATCAGATTTAATAGAATTAAAGGAAAAATATGGGGATAGAAGAAAAACAAAAATAATGGGTGAAGTTGAAGATTTCTCCGAAGAAGATTTGATTGATAGAAAAGATGTAGTAATAACAATAACTGATAAAGGATACATAAAAAGAATTGACTTGGAAGATTACAAAGAACAAAAACGAGGCGGTAAGGGTGTCATAGGATCTGATTTAAGTGAGGATGACTTCGTAAGTGAGTTAATAACATGTTCAACACACGACTATTTGTTGTTCTTTACAGATAAGGGAAAAATACATTGGTTAAAAGCTCACGAGGTCCCATCAAGTTCAAAAGGTTCAAAGGGAAGAGCAATAATTAATGTATTGGATTTAAAGGATGAAAATATAGCTAGTGTTATTGCTGTAAAGAAATTTGAAAATTATTTGATGATGGCAACAGAAAAAGGTGTAGTTAAAAAAATAGACCTTGCTTCATTTAATTCCCCAAGAAAAGGCGGTATAAAGGCCATTAAACTAGCAGAAACCAATGATACTTTAATAGACGTAAAAGAAATTAAAGATAAACAAGAGGTATTATTAGTTACAAAAGAAGGACAAGCAATAAGATTCAATAGCGACGAAGTTAGACCAATGGGAAGATCAAGTTACGGAGTAACAGGAATAAAATTAAATGATAAAGATAAAGTTGTAAGTTTGGAAGTTCTACCATTAGAAGACAGAGAAAAATTTGCGATATTAACTGTGACGAAGAATGGATTCGGGAAAAGAAGTGAAATAGAAGATTACAGATTAACAGGAAGAGCTGGAAAGGGTGTGATAAACATGAAAGTAACTGATAAAACTGGAGATATAATAAAATCAACAAGTGTTACAGATGAGGACGGAGTTATTGTTACAACAACAAAAGGTATAGTAATTAGAATATCATTAGACAACATACGTGTTATGGGCAGAGCAACGCAAGGAGTAAAAGTAATAAACGTAGCAGAAGATGATACAGTTAGTGATATTGTTAGAATACCAAGAGACGATGTAAAAATTGACGAAGAACAGGTTAAACTTGAATTATCATAAAAATATTTTCTTAAGACTTAAAATTTCACGGCTGTTCCGTAAGCCAACATTTCTGAAGCACCTTGCATTACAGTTGAAGTAGCAAATCTAATTCCAACAATCGCATCTGCATTAAGTTTTTTTGCTTCATCAATCATCCTAGAAAAAGCTTGGTCTCTAGCCTGAATAGCCATATTCGTATAGGATTTTACTTCACCGCCAACTATATTTTTTAACCCAGCAAGAAAATCTACACCAATATTTTTTACCCTAACGGTATTACCTTTAACAATACCTAAAATAGATTTTATTTTTCTTCCCGGAATTTCTTCGGTGGTAGTTGTTATAATATCCATACAATATGAAAGAATAATTGCTTATTAAATTTTATCTTTGATATAAATTGGACTTTTAATAAATGTAATATATTTATCTTCGATCTCATCAGGCAAAGAATTATTTGCAACTCGCAAGATATCGTTTGTGGTAATAGAATTATAATAATCAGAACCTTCTTCAGATAAATAATTATTATCTAATTCTTCTCTAATTAAATTTGTAATTCCAGTATTTGATTCATATTTTTTGTAATAATTAAAAAGAGCCTTATTTTTCGCTTCACCTAATTCGTCTTCTGATATTTTATTTTCTTTCATTTTATTCATTTCATAAAAAACTTCTTCTTTTGCTTCATGTATTTTTGTTGCTGGAGCTTCTCCAATAAACTCTAATATTCCAGCATTATAACTCGTATTTATTCTTGTTTTTACTGGGTATACTAATCCTTTCTTTTCAGTAATATTACGAAGTATTTTATTCTCTAAAATGGAACTAATAATAGAGAGTATAAATTTATCTTTTGTAGATGTAGGATAGTCAAAATTATAATATAAAGAAAGGTCTGAATGCTGATTATACGGGTCAGAATAAGGTAAAGAATAATATTGATAAACATTTTCTCTATTAGTCATAGAATTTGTAAGTGTTGGAATATTAATTGGATGTTTTACTCCAGATGGTATGTTTGAAAATTCGTTTTGAATAATATATTCTATGTCTTTAGGTAAATTACCAACAATAATTAAATCTGTATTGCATGGAGAGACAAAAGATCTATAATAACTATTTATTTGGTCTTTTTTCGCTTGTTTAATAACGAATTTATTTCCTAATGGATTTTTTTCTAATGGATGTTTAGCATACAAAATTTTTCTTATTTTTTCTTGATAATTAAAGTCTTCGTTATTATAATTATTATCGATTTCTTGGATTATCTTTTTTCTCTCTTGTTCTATTGTTTGTTCATCTAGCATAGGATAGAATAAGACTTCTGATAAATAGTTTAATAATTTTTCCGAATCAGACGCTAAAACTTCTCCTGTAATACCTATTTTTGAAAGGTTGGTGTAAGAGTTAAAATATCCGAATTGTTTTTGGATATTACGCACATCATTTAGATTATATTTTTGTGTCCTTGAATTTACCAAACAATGTTCTAGGAAATGAGCTAATCCGTTTTCTCCAATTTGTTCATAACAAGAACCAGCGTTTGTATCTAATCTCGCCGAAAGAGTCTGGCTTGATGTGTTTTTTAAATAAACATTCAATCCATTTTCTAGCACTATTTTTTTATAATCATTTTCCACAGAGAAAAAATTTATTGAATCTTTATAAATATGTTGTTTTTATTTAGTGATAACGGTTAAGTTTAGAATCTTTATAAATATAAAATTTTTAGTTAAACATAACTGTTACTAGAAAGTGGTCACAAATAGAAAGGTTTATAAAAGAACTGTCTTCATTTATAATATGGTAGAAACGTTAGAAAAAGCAGTAGAATCTAAAAGAACGTGGGATGACCTAATAAAAGAAATAATTTCTTATTATAAAGCGAAAGATGAAGAAAGCTATTCTCGTTTTTTTCCTAATCACAACATAGATGATTCTTTCGGAGATGATAATACAACAAATAGACCAGGATATGAAAACTACTATGAAAAAACACCAGAAGATGAAGGAGATAATTATACAGTGCACATATTAGTATATGAAGACGAAGACAAAGAAGAAGAAGAATATTTTAGAAATCCCACAGCATATGAAGTGAAAACTACCATTTTCGATTCATTTAGTTATGAAGGTTGTATAGAAGATCTTGGTGAAGATTTTGATAGCATCGCAGAATATAATGGAAATCACAATTAGTTTAATATTTTATTTTTTACTCAATTTATTTTCATCGTTTTATCATGAACTTTTTTTAGATTATCCCAAGCATTGTCATATTGTTCTATAACTTTAAAATCGTATTTATCATGTTCGTATTTTTCTTTTGCGACATTATATGTTATAGAAGCCTTTTTAAGTTCAGCAGCTAGTGTTTGTTTTTCACTAGGCAATTCACTTATTTTTTTTTCTAAACTTTTTTCATGTTCCATAGAAAGTAAACCAGATTATAGTTTAAAAGTTTTTTGTCAAAGAACTAACTATAAATGTCTTCTTTTTTGTTAGAAGATTTTTCTTCTGGATTTTTTTTATTCTCTTCTTCTAGTCTTTTTACAAGTACAGATATATCATAAGCAGCGTCTGCGTTTACTGAAATAGAATCAATACCACAATTTACTAAAAACTCTACCATCTTTAAATTACTTCCAGCCTGCCCACAAATAGACGTTTCAACATTATGTTTTTGACATTCTCTAATAACTCTACTAATTTGTTTTAATACGGCCCAGTTGTTTTCATCATAAATATATTGTACATCATCATTTCCCCTATCAATAGCTAAAGTATACTGAGTTAAATCATTAGTTCCAAAAGATATGAAATCTATTCCCTCTTCGCAAATATCTTTAATTAAAATTGCGGCCGCAGGAGTTTCTATCATAACACCGAACTTTACTTTACCAGTACAACCAAGTTCTTTGAATATTTTTTTTGTTTCCTTTACTTCTTCTACAGATATAACTTGTGGAAACATAATGCCAAAGCTATGACCTAATTCGGCCAATTCCTTAACCGCTAAAAGTTCTGCTTTAAGTATACCAGTATGTTTTAATGCAAATCTGATTCCATGAAAACCAAGCATTGGATTTCTTTCAATTTCTTTCGGAGCACCTTCTAGATTAGAGTATTCATCGCTTCTAATATCAGAACTTCTAATCCAAATTGGTTTACCAATAAATTGTTCGGCAATTTGTTTTAATCCATTCTTTAACATGTCTTTGTATCCATCTAAATTATTTTCTTTCTCATATGCTAAAGGATGCTTTTGATTTGATGCGATAATTCCTTCTAACCTGATTAATCCAATACCATCAGCTTTTGTTTGTGCAGCTCTTTGTGCAAACTTTGGTAAATCTACCATAACTTTTATTTTTGTTTTAGTATCTTCAATTGATTTAATTTCAACACTTCTGTTTTGCGCAACTCCATCAAATACTTTACCATTAAACCCGTCAACTGTTATTTGCATACCATCTTCTAAAACATCTAATGCATTTTGTGCACCAACAACAGCTGGTATACCCATTTCTCTAGAAACAATTGCTGCGTGAGCTGTAACTCCACCCTCAGATGTTACAATTGCTGCCGCTTTTTGCATCGTAACAACCATATCAGGATTAGTCATTGTTGTAACCAAGACGTCTCCCTGTTTTATTTTTGGCAAATCATCCATTGTTTTTATTATTTTTACAATTCCAGAAGCTACCCCAGGAGATGCAGCCATTCCTTCAGTTAGCAATCTACCGTCTATTTCTTGAATAACTTTTTTGTTTTCTAAGGTTGTAATCGGTCTAGTTTGTAAAATATACACCGTATCGTTTTCAATTGCAAATTCTATATCTTGTGGTTTTTTATAATGATTTTCTAATTTTAATGCATATTCAGCTAATTGTTTTATTTCATAAGTTTTTAATACACGCTCGTTAGATTTTTCAGGAGTCAAGTTAACAATCTTTGTTTGACCACCCGCAGTTCTAACAATTGCGATTTTTTTGTCAGAAATAGATTCCTTTATTATTTCTAAATCCATATTAATAACATGAGAATCAGGTTTTATTCTTCCAGAAACAATTCCTTCTCCCTGTCCCCAAACGGATTCAATTAAGATTGTATTCTCTCCTGTTACTGGATGTTTCGAGAACATTACACCAGATTTGTCAGAGTTAATCATTCTTTGAACAACAGCAGATATTCCAACCAATTCATCAAATCCTTTTTTCTTTCTATAATAAATAGATCTTGCAGTAAAAATAGATGAGAAAACACGTTTTACTTTTTCAATTAATTCGTCATTACCCTTAACATTAATAAAAGAATCTTGTTGCCCAGCGAAACTTGCTTCTTTTAAATCTTCAGCAGTAGCCGACGATCGAACCGAAACAAAAACTGGTTCTCTAGCTGATCTTAGTATTGCTAATGCGCCCGGAGAATTTTTGATTTCATCTAAATCAATATTGAAGTGTTCATATGCTTCTAAAATAGCTCGTTCCAAGTCTTCCGGCATTTTTGTCGCTTGAACTAATTCTCTTATTTCTTTTGCCTTCTTTTGAAGTTCAGCAGTATCATCTACATTAATAGAATCTAAAATTTGTACTATAGCCTTTTGAATTCCAGTTTTCTCTAAAAAATGAAAGAAAGAAGCCGTCGTTACAACAAATGCCTGTGGAACGGGGAATTTAGCATTATACATTTCTCCCAAGTTAGCGCCCTTACCACCAGCAACTTGAATATCATTCTTCGACAATTCTGAAAGCCATTTAACGAATACATCACCCATTTTCTCTAATAAATAAAAAGATCGAGAATATTTAAAGATAACGTTTTTTTACAAGTTAAATATCAAATTCTTCAACAAAAGACTTTATGTAAGAATATTTTTCTAAGAAATTGTGTCCTCTATCACTCAATGAAACAAACATATTTCCATCTTTCTCGTATTCAAAAATAAATTTTTTTTTCAAGAGTTCTGAATAATATTCATTGAATCGTTTAGTTGAAAGATTAACTTTTCTTTGTAATGGAGTCTTTTTTATATAATTTCGATTATCCATAATTGTGAATATAATATTATGAATAATATCTAACCTAGATCGTTTTTCCATTATAGACTTATCTTATCAATAAGATTAATCACCAATTTTAGATATATTATAATACAAATGATATATACAATTGGAAAAATAATAGAATTTGAAAATGAAAACATATCTAAAATATTTACTACAAATAAAGAGACAAACAAAATAACGAAAAATAAATAATAATTAGACATTCTTTTGTTTTTTGATCTTTTATAACTAATAATACTAAATATAAAAAATAATAAAAATAATAGAAATTGTAATAATGTAATAAGTGGTCTAGAATTTACAATAACAAATAAAAGAACTAATATTATACCAATTAAATGTGGTAAAAGTTCATCTCCTATATTAAATTTTTTTAGTTTTTTCCAAAGAAAAGTAAACAAAAGATATACTAATGAAACCCCACTGAAATATATTCTAAATAACGACAACGTATTCATAATATTATGTTGAATATAAAGAAAATTGGGTAAAAATACTTGTAATAAATTGGTAAAAAAAACCAATGTCAAAAAAAGAAAAGTATTTCTAAAATATTTTAATGATTTCTCCTTTGATAGGTCATACACTTCTCTAGTCTTCAAATAAATGATAAAATTCGATAAAACAATAATAGTCAATAAAGCGGTGTTTATCAACATAAAAATAGGACTTGAAGGATGTGTTAACATTCCAAATAATATTCTGATATCCATATCTGAAATAATGTAATTTATATTTAAATTTTTATGGATATAAAGTCCATTTTTCTTTTAAATAAGATATTATTTTATTTTGTATGAATTGTGTAATAAGTATAGAAAATGTATGCAAAAAATATAATATGGGGAAGACTGGAAGTTTAACTGTTTTAAAAAATATAAATTTATGTATTAATAAAGGAGAATTTGTCGCTATAACGGGACCTTCTGGCTCTGGAAAATCAACGATGATGAATATTGTTGGTGCATTGGATGTTCCAAGTTCTGGAGATGTTATACTTAAGGGTAAATGTATTTCAAAAATGAAAGAATCAGATTTGGCTAAGTTAAGAGGACAAACAATAGGATTTATTTTCCAACAATTTAATTTATTATCAAATTTAACAGCATTAAAAAATGTAATGTTACCAATGGAAATTATAGGAATAAATTCCAAAATAGCCGAAAAAAAAGCAATACAATTATTATCAATGTTGGGTTTATCTGATAGACTATTTCATAAACCGACTGAATTGTCCGGAGGTCAACAACAACGAGTTGCGATCGCTAGAAGTTTAGCCAATGATCCGGAAATGATATTGGCCGACGAACCAACTGGGAATTTAGACAGTAAAACAGGTGAATTTGTTATGGATTTTTTATATAAAGTAAATAAAAACAAAAACACGACAATAGTTCTTATAACTCATGATCTAAACTTGGTTCATTATGCTGATAAAATCGTATATATTAAAGACGGACAAATTGAAAAAATAGTTTTAAACTCAAATAAAAAACTGAAAGGAGGTTCAAAAAATGAGTAAAAAAATATATTTCTTTTTAAGTATGATAATAGTATTAGGATTTACGTGTGCAACATCATACGAAGAAAATTATTCCGTTTCCTTAGATTCTATTGGTTTGCAAATAGAAATGTTAAGATATGATTCTTATCCAGTAGTTCCAGGAGAATATTTTAATTTATATATAAAAGTTCAATGTCAATCTACTTGTAAAGATGCAGTATTTGAGTTAAGTCCAACATTCCCATTCAGCGTAGATGATAATGAGAGTTTAAAAAAATCAGTTGGAACATTGACGTCGGCTACATCTCCAATAGTTTTGGAATATAAAATTAGAGTCGCAGAGGATGCAGTTAGTGGGTATAATCCATTAACATTTCTTTATGGAACAAACAAAAACGTATTTGTCTCAAGGGACTTTGATATAAGAGTTGAGGATGTAAAAACATCTTTTGATATAATTGTACAAGATTACGAAGACAACGATATATCTATTGCAATAGCAAACACAGGCAAAAATGATGCATCATCAATGATAATTAGAATTCCAGAACAAAAGGGAATAGTCTCAAGTGTAACGAATTCTCAAATGTTAGGAAATTTAGAGTCAGGAGATTATACAGTTGCAGCGTTCACTTTGACAGGTAATACAAATATTTTAACAATACAACTAGATTATACTGATGCAATCGGAGAACGACGAATAGAATATTTGAATTTGACAATAGGAAATGTTGATTCTATACAAGAAAATCAATCGTTTATAAAACAAAATTCTACATTTGACAAAATGCCTTACGAAACAATGCCACAAATGAATAGAAAAAGTTCAGCATGGAAAACAATTTTAATAGTTGTAGGAATAATTGTTATTTTTGTAGGTATCTATCTTTTTTATAAAAGGTGCCAAATAAAAAAGAAATCACAGTCTAAGAAGGTAAATTTACCTAATTGGATAAAAAATAAGGGAGCTAATGTGTGTTAGCTCTCTTCCCCCTTTCATATGAATATAAAAAAAGATTTAGAATTAGCATGGAATATATTAGTTCATAGTAAACTAAGAAGTTGGTTAACAATAATTGGAATTGTAATTGGAATAGCATCGGTTGTAAGTATACTCTCTATTAGTCAAAGTGCTACAAATACATTAGAGAATCAAATTTCTTCTTTGGGAGCCAATATAATAACAATAACTTCTGGTTATTCAAGAGCAAAAGGAATGTCTATGGAAGGTGGAATTCCTGGAGGAGACCGAGAAAATTTTGGTTTTAACAACGACGAAGATGAAGAAGATCCGAAATTAACCAATAAGGATTTAAATTTAATAAAAACTGTATCAAATATAGATGAAGTGATGGGAACTGTATCTGGTCAAACAGATGTAATTTTTAAAACGAAAACATCAAAAATGAGTATAACAGGAGTTAATGCGGAAGTTTGGCAAGTTTTTAATGAAGGAACAGAATTATCAGAAGGGCGTTTTTTAACAGTAAGTGATAAATATTCTGCAATTGTTGGTTCAAGAGTTATACAAACATTTAACGATGATATAAAGATAGGTTCAAAGATTTCTATAAATGGTATAAATTATAATGTTGTTGGTATACTTGAAAGTTCTGGAGGAATGGGTGGTTTGGATAACTCAATAATTATTCCATATTCCGTTGCCGTTAATACGCTTGAGAATAAAACAAATAAAGAATATGATACAATTTATGCGATAATGTCAGACGTTGATTCTGCGAATGAAACACTTACTAATTTAGAAAATAAACTTATGTTGTCCAGAGGAATTTTGTTTGAAGACGACAAGGATTTTACAGTTTCTTCGAGTTTAACAATGCAAGAAACACTTTCTGAAACGATGAATACAATGAGTTTGTTTCTTGGAGCAATAGCGGGAATTTCTTTATTGGTCGGTGCGGTTGGAATCGCGAACTCAATGTTTACTTCCGTGTTGGAAAAAACAAGAGATATAGGAGTTCTAAAAGCAATTGGGGCAAAAAATAAAGATGTTTTATCAATATTTTTATTTAATTCAGGTCTTATTGGATTAGTAGGGGGAATTGGTGGAGTTTTGTTGGGTGCGATCGTATCAAGTTTTATTAGTTTAGCCGTCAGTGGAACAAGTGTTTCAGGAATGGGCGGATTTGGACGTATGTTTAGTTCAAGTTCATTGAGTATAGAATTAATATTGGGAGCTTTATTGATTAGTGTAATAATCGGAATGATTTCAGGTTTAATTCCAGCTCAAAGAGCAGCAAAGCTAAAACCCGTAGAAGCATTGAGAAGCGATTAATTAAATCTTTTAATCATATAAAAATGTATACTGTGTCTTCATATTATTTATTATAATAAAACCGAATACCTTAAATAGGTTGAAGCACCACTTAAATTTATGGAAAATAAAAATAACTTAGAAGAAAAAGTTTTATTTAAAGAATATAAACGAGTAGGGAAAGATTTCCAGATTTGTGCGGAAAATTTTATGTCTAATAGAGATAATCCAAAAGTTAGAGATGAGTATTATGAGATATATAAAAATTTTACAAAACTAAGTAAAAGAATAGAATTATATTGTAAAAACGACACGAAAAATAGATTACGTTATACCTCTATACCATGTTACAACAGAATTATAATAACTAAGAATCAATATGTTTGTGGATAAAATTTGTTATATAGTTTTTTATGGGTTTGAAAAGAAATTAATCCTTTATGAAACATCCACCAAGTGACCTTTATGATAAAATCTTTCATACAGGTAGATAGTGTTATTTTTATTTAAATGTTACGCATATTGTTACGTACTTTTATATATTTCTAACGATCAATTTCAATTTTTGATGTTCATCAAAAATGATATCTACAAATTGTGAAACTTCTTCGTTTTTCATTTTTTTATAAGCATTATATAAAAGACCGATAATGATGATTGTAGAAATGGATAACTTTTGTAAATTATTGTCAATTTTTTTAAATATTTTCTTTAATTCAATAATTTTTTTCACAACTTCACCTTCTTTGTTTGTGAATGCCCAACCATAAACAAAATCAAATTTAATAAATTTTAATTTTGTATCAATTGATTCTGGATTTAATACCAATTCATGAACCATTTCATCTCTAATTTTGTTTAAAATTTCTAAAATTTTAAGTTGTTTCTCGTCTAAAATTTTCATATTTTTTAGAATTCTTAGTTTTTGTGGAAAGGTGATATATTTTTTTACTTCCTCTTGAGCAGGAGTTCCAATTTGAGTAGCAACTATTTCATTAACATAGTGTTCTACGTAAAGTTGTAAATTCAAAATGTTTAATCTCGGAATATTAAGTCTGTTAATTATCACGAATGAATTAACTAATTCTTTCAAATCTGGTTCATTGTTTACCATACATTAACTAAAGAAACGTAGTTTTAATTCTTTTGTTTAAGTAATACTAACATACATAATTCCCTGAGCATAAAAATTACCATCAGCTTCTATATTGACCTTTACGTTAAATGTACACAATGGGGCACCAGAACTAGGTATTTCAAACAAGGCATTTCCATCTTTCCAATATTCCCCAGCTTCAACTTTGAATGTATCGTGATCCCCAAGAATAAGATAACTTTGTAATACATCCTCTGGAACACCACAATTTCCAGCATTACTTACCGAAACATCATATTCAAACTGAGTGTTTGAACCATCAATTCCAGATTTATCATTTCTAACCCAGAACAAAAAATTTCCTTTCTTTCCTTTTTTTATTTCAATCGTTTTAGTATCAGGATAAACAACTAACTTCTCATCACCCTTGAATAATTGTTGTATTTGATTCTGAACTTGTGCACTTGAAGAATCCAACATTCCTTCTCCAGCACCGAATATATTCGTAATTAAAGAAATTCCACCGATTAATAACATAACAGATAAAACTATAACTACAATTGTACTCATAGACATTTCAATTGCAGCTCTCTTATTTTTTTGCATTCTTTTTCACCTTTTTACTTGTTTTTTTAGGGTCTACTGTTTTTATATTTTTTCCTTCTGCGTCTTTTCTGCCGTACAATGCAACCCATAAAGGCTTTATTCCTATTATAACAGCTAGTAACAAGAATGCTATTCTATATTTTACGAAAATAAATAACATGCCAACCGGATTCATTCCCATGAAAAAACCAGTCAAAAAAACACCAACCAAAATACAAGCGAAACCGAACAAATAATAGTCCAACACGTTTAATTTTATCCTCTCTTTCATACGTTAACAAGCAATAAGATCTTTATAAATATTTCTTTGTACATCTAATTAGTAACAAACAAAAATCTTAAAAAGGAGACTTTCTAGTAACTATTATCTTGATTAGGGACATAGGGAGTAACTTAAATCAAGAAATGCCCAAATAGTATAGTGGCTAGTACGTGAGCCTGTCGCGCTTGAGACCCGGGTCCAATTCCCGGTTTGGGCGGATTTTAAAAGTCAAACACTCTATAATCGTGGTATATAAAGTGCTACGAATAGGGTAGTTTATGGACATACATAATTACAAAAGACAATACGAAAGACAAATAGAATTATTAAAAGAAGATAAGGATATATTGCAAGAAAACAAAGATTTTTCTTTAAAGTTTGTAGATTATTTAATAAGTGAAACAATCGGTGTCGCAAAGATAGGAAGATATTTGTTAGATTTAAGAAAGTATTCTAAAATATTAAATAAACCATTTGATAAAGCCAATAAAGATGATATAAGGCACGTTATAGCGCAAATAGAACAAACAACACTTGCTCCAGAAAGTAAAAAATGCTTTAAGGTAATGCTTAGAAAATTATACAAGTTTATTAGAGGTATTGACGAAAAAGGTGTGTATCCTGAAGAAGTAAAATGGATATCTATAAGTATACCAAAGAATCAAAGGAAACTTCCAGAAGAGCTTCTTACAGATGAAGAAATTGAAAGTATAATAAGAAATTGTAAAACATTAAGAGATAAAGCATTTGTATCCACTCTTGCTGAAAGTGGTTGTAGAATTTCTGAAATTGGAACAATGAAAATAAAACATGTATCATTCGAAGAATATGGGGCGAGGATAACAGTTAATGGTAAAACAGGTATGAGAAAAATATTAATTATTCAAAGTGCTCCATATTTACAACAATGGATAAATGAACATCCCAAAAATAATAATTTTGAAAATTTTTTATGGTATAACCCACAAGGAGAATATTTAAGCTATAGTGCTTTAAGTAAAATAATAAGACAGGCAGCAGAAAAAGCAGGAATAAAAAAGAGAATATATCCACATTTATTTAGACATAGCAGAGCAACAGGATTAGCTTCTAAAATGAGTGAAGCTTCAATGAAACAGTATCTGGGTTGGGGACAAGATTCAAAGATGTGTGGAGTATATATTCATATGAGCGGAGAAATAATGGATAATGCTATTCTAAAAATGAATGGTATAGAAATTAATGAAGAAAAAAAAGAAAGTAAATTAAAAGAAAAAATATGCCCAAAATGTAAGACAAAAAATGGAGTAACTAATGTTTTTTGTTATCATTGTGGTATGATTTTAAATCAAGAATATGCAGAAGAAAAGATAAAAGA
>CAYXZJ010000008.1:0-30313 GCA_964470085.1 Candidatus Woesearchaeota archaeon | reverse complement strand
AAGTTTTTTCTTCAATTCATCTTCTCCAAATACTTCTTGTAAATTCTTAGTTATAAGGTCGTATCTTTCTTGTGTATCCATAATTTCGTAAGTTTCTGTTTGTTTTTATACATTTCGTTATGAAAAAATGAAAGAAATGGTGCATTTTCTCGAAAGCATTAAAAATGTGTAAGTTTTATATTATTTATGAAAAAAAAAATTGGATTTTTTAAGAGATTGACTTCTAAGACTTTATATTTTCCTGGATGTCTTACTAAAAACTCACTTAGAAAAGAATATGATAATTATAAAGAAATTTTGAATATTTTGGGAGTTGACTATGTTTTAATGAACAACGCGAATTTCTGTTGTGGAATGCCTGCATATAATGGAGGGTACAAAAAAGAGACTAAAGAATTGGCTCAATCTTTTTTTAATTATTGTAAAGAAAATAATATACTAAAAATAATAACGAATTGTCCTTCTTGTTATCACACATTTCATAGTTTATATCCTCAATTTGTTAGAGATTGGAATATTGAAGCAGAACATATTTCGGTTACAATTTACAAGGCACTATTAAAGAAAAAATTAAAGAAAAAATTCTCTAAAGAATATATTACATATCATGACCCATGCCACTTAGGAAGATACGAAAATATATATGACGAACCACGAAAGGTTTTAGAAATGTTGGGAGGAGAAATCATAGAAATGAAACATAATCGGAATAATGCTTTATGTTGTGGTGGTGGTGGCGGAGTTAGAACAAACTTTGAGAAACTTGCAAAAGACATTGCAAGCGTTAGAGTGAAAGAAGTTGACGAAAGATGCTCAAAAATTATTAATTCGTGCCCTTTATGTCATTCTCAATTATCGGAAGCAGACGAACGAGGAATGGAATTTTCTACTTTCGTTTTACAAAAATTAAAGACTATAAAATAATTATTTTGTTAATATTTTATCCAATTCATCATTTACTTCTTTCCCGGTTAAAAGGCCTGAGAATTTGTTCATAATTAATCCCATATATGCACCTTTAGATAAATTCGGTTTTTCTTTAATTATTGTTTTTATTTCTTCAGATAAATGAATTTCTGTTCTTGTTGTTGCGTCTTCTATAGATTTTCCTTGTACAATTTTATGTAAAACACTTTTCACATCATTTGGTGATATTTTTTCTGGAACTTGTTCTAAAATTGTATTAAGTAAATCATTATTCAATTTTGATATTACGATTTTTTTGTCTATTCCTTCCTTTTTAGCAATTTCTTTTGGAAACAAAACTAAACACTTGGCGATTAAATCGTAATAGTCTGTTGAATAACTTAATTCTTTAAAATCTTCCAAACGATTTTCTTTTAATAATAACATTACTAACTCTTCATTCATTCCAAATTCCTGTAAAAATCTTTTATTCTCCGAGGCTAATTTCGGCAAATTATTTTTTGTAAAATCAATTTGTTGTTTCATTATTCTTAATAACTGACAATCTGTTTCTGGATACATTCTAGCGGAACCTGACATTGGACGTAAAAAAGAAGTTGTTGCATCTGGATTTGATTGCCTTACTTCGGATGGAACTCCAGTTGTTAACATTTGAATTCTTTGTTTTATAAAATTATAGGAATCTGACAATTGTTTTTCTTCTCCGACAATTAAAATAAAACCATCATTTTCTTTTATTTCTAATTCTTCTTTTACTTGGTTTATTTCTTCTTCGGAAAAATTATATTTAGACAAATTTTCGTCTGAATGAATTAAGCCCCCAATTCCCGTAAACGACTTTGTGTAATCCGATAAATCTGTCCCAACTCTTTTATTCGGTTGTAATTCTGTTCCAATTATTCCTTTTGCGTTTTCAACTTTAAAACCAATTAATATTTTTTTATTGTTTATTGCTGACTTCACAAATTTACATTCTGTATTTTTAAAGACATCCGTTAATTCTTTGAATTTACCGAGTTTAATTTTTGATAATTTTCCATTAAGTTCGACTATTGTTCTTTGACGTCGTATTTCATAATCAATTGTATCTAACATTATTTTTGGATCCTGAAAACCCTTTATTTCGATTCTTTTACCTTTTTCTATTGAAACATTAACATCTTGTCTGATTGTTCCAATTCCTCGTTTTACATTACAGGCTCGTAATATTTGACCAATTTTTAGCGCTGCTTCCTTTATCTGTTCTGGAGATTTCAAATCTGGAGCTGTTGTTATTTCAACTAATGGAATTCCTAACCTATCCAATTTGTATTTTACTAAATTTTCTTCTCGGCTTTCTGGTCTTGCAGAATCTTCTTCTAAAGCGATTGATTCAATTCTAACCTCGCCCTCAGAAGTTTCCACAACTCCGTCATGAGCAATTAGAACTGTTCTTTGAAATCCTGATGTGTTAGAACCATCAATTATTGTTTTTCGCATTATTTGACTTACGGGGAAAATTTTACATTTCATTAATAATGCAATTTGAAGAGCAATTTGAAGAGCATCTTTGTTAATTTCGTGTGGTGGTTCTTCATCCAATTCAACTAAACAATTTGTATCATAAACTAAATACTCGAATTCTTTGTTCTTCATTTTTTCATAAAGCGCACCAGTATCCACAACTCCTGATTCTCCAACAACTGGACTTAGTTTTCGTCTTACAGAAAACTGTGGTTCATCACTACGTAAAATACTCGGACAATTACAAAATAATTTATGAGTATTAAGTTGTTGATGAATTTCCAGACCCGCTTTTAATTTTAATTTTTTATAATCTTCCATTACAAATTTACACAAATGAATATTTTAAAGTTTATGAATATAAATTCTAGGAAGATATTTTGAACAAAAGATTTATAAAATGAAATAATGATATGTCTCTATGGTAGCAAAAGTTATTGACGCAACTGAATTTAGAGTTGGTTCGTACGTTATTATAGAAGGTGAATCTTACCAAATAAAGAAAATGGATGTTTCTAAAACTGGTAAACACGGACACGCTAAAGTTAGATTTGAAGCTTCTAATGTTTTAACAGGAAAAAAGAAAGTTCAAGTTGTTCCTGGACATGATAAATTCGAAGTTCCTATGATTGTAAAACATACTGCTCAAGTTCTTAGTATTCATGAAGATAATGCTAGTATTATGGACACTGAGTCCTATGAAAATTTCGAATTACCTATTCCTGAAGAATTTAAGGAAACAATCGTCGATGGGAAAGAAATTGAATATTGGGATTTAGAAGGCATTAAAGCAATTAGAAAAGTTATGTAATTCTAGAAAGTATTATAAAGTTTTTGAGAGTTTATTGTTTATGGAAAATATTTATGATGTTATTGTGATTGGAGCTGGACCTGCTGGTTCTACTGCTGGAATTTATTTAGGTAGATATGCAAAAAAGACTTTAGTTATTGGTTCTGATTTTGGTTCACTTGGGAATGCTGGTTTAATTGAAAACTGGCCTGGAACATCTAAAATTTCTGGAATTGAATTATTTATGAATTTCCAAAAACATGCTAAAGAATATAATGTTGAATTTCTCGTTGGAGAAGTAGAAAATGTAAAGAAAACTGAAAAACTTTTTGAAGTGCTTGTAAATGATAAAAAATATTTATCAAAAGTTGTTATTTTAGCTAATGGAACAAAACACAGAGAATTAGGAATTCCAGGAGAAAAAGAATTTACTGGAAAAGGTGTGAGTTATTGTGTAACTTGTGATGGGGCATTTTTTAAAAATAAAAATGTTATAGTTATTGGTGGAGCTGATTCTGCGGCAAAAGGTGCATTATATTTATCAGAAATTTGTAAAAAAGTTACAATTGTTTATAGAAAATCAGCTTTAAGATGTGAAAAGATTTATTTTGATAGAATTTTAAAACAAAAAAATATTGAAATTATTTATGATGCGAATCCTATAGAATTTTTAGGGAATGATTTTATTAATAAAATAAAAATAAAAACAAAAGGCGGAGAACAATTAATTAATTGTGATGGTGTGTTTGTTGAAATTGGTACATTGCCATGTGACAAATTATCAGATTGTTTAGGAGTAAAAGTAAACGAAAATAAATATGTAATTGTTGATAAAAATATGCAAACGAATATTCCTGGAGTTTTTGCCGCAGGTGATATAACCAATGGTTCATTAAAACAAATAGTTACAGCTTCAGCTGAGGGTGCAATTGCTGCATATTCTAGTCAGGAATACTTACAAAGATTAGAATAATTTTTAAAGTAAATAATATAAGATTACACATGAAAAAAAATACTATTTTAACATTAATAATTTCGATTTGTTTCTTAAATTTGGCTTTAGCTCAAATAAACGTTTTCGAATTTTACAGTCCAGCATGTCCACATTGTAATAATGTTGCTAATTCTGGAGTCTTGGAAGAAATTGAACAAATGAATAATATTACATTTACAAAATATGATGTTTCAACTAATGAGGGCTATGAAAAATATAATTATTATCATGGAATTATTGAAATGGAATCGGGGTGGCCACTATTAATTGTTGAAAACGAAGATGAAATAAATTATTTATTGGGAGATACTCCTATTATAGAAAATGCTATAGATATGATTAATGACATTTCAAATTATACTCACAAACAAACCTTTTTTGAAAAAATAAAATGTTTTATTGAAGATGATTTCAATGGTGCTATGAACAACGGGAAGTTGTCAGGAGAAGGATTTATTGCTTTAATTTTGGCAGCAATTGTTGATTCTATTAATCCTTGCGCTTTTGGTGTTTTATTATTTTTAATGATATCATTATTAAATATGGGATCTTCAAAGCGAGCATTGCGAGCTGGACTTCTATATACATTCGTTATTTTTATTGTGTATTTCCTTGCTGGCTTAGGAATTTTTAGTGTTATTCAAAGTCTGGGTAATATTAGATATTGGATTTATTTATTTGTTGGAACTATTGTTTTGGGTATGGGAATAGTTGAATTTAGAGATTATGTTATGGCAAAAAAAGGTAAAGAATCAGTCTTGAAAATTAGTCCAAAAATAAAACCATTTATCGAAAAATATTCTAAAAAAGGAACACTTATTGCAATTTTAATTTTGGGAATTGTGGTTTCTTTATTTGAACTTCCATGTACTGGTGGAGTTTATATCGCAATAATTACTATGCTTTCAAAAAATGTTAGTATATCTTATTTATATTTATTAATTTATAATATAATTTTTGTATTACCTTTAATTATTCTAACTATTTTGGTTTATAGGGGTACGTCTCCTGAAAAATTACAGAAATGGAGTTCAAGTGAAAGACATTGGATGAAGTTAGGTGCTGCAATTGTTATGTTATTATTAGCAATATATCTTCTTTGGAGTCCTATAAAATATTTATTTTGTTAACTTCAATCGTATTTGAAGTTAAACTAGTATTTATATATCTAAATTAATTTTGTGTATTATGGATACTAGAATTTCAATTCCATTGGATGATAAAAAGATAAAAGAGGTTGCGGAAGTTATCACGAATTCTACTTCGATGAAAATTTTGAATCATCTAATTGACAAGGAAAAGACAACTGGTGAGATTTCAACTGATTTAGATTTACCAATAAATACTGTAGATTATAATATTAAAAAATTATTAAAAACTGGTTTAATTGAGAAAAAATCTTTTTGGTGGAGTAAAAAAGGTAAAAAAATGCCGACTTATTGTGTCTCAAACAAACAGATAATTATTACTCCAAACAATAAGACAAACAAAATAAAATATTTGGGTGCATTATTAATTACTGGAATTGGTGCATTATTGATAAAAATATTTACTTCTCAACCCAAATTCGTTTATAGTGATATTGCAACAACAGCCGGACAATCGGCAGTTATGGGATTAGCAAAGGGTACTAGTAGTGATATAATAGCAAATAACATTGTAAATACAGTTACTTATTTTCCTAAATATGGATTTGGATTTTGGTTTTTACTTGGTGCATGGCTTACAATATTATTTTTCTTTATTTTTACTCTAATAAGTGAAAGGAGGAATAAAAAATGAAAATAGATGAAAATATCAAATTAGTTGCTGCAATTACTGTTGGTGTTTTATTAGTTTGTTCCGTTATCATGGTTGGTATCTACAACTATAAGCCTAGAAGCACTGTTGTTATAGATGGTGTTGGAGAAGTTGAAGTTACTCCAGATTTAGCTACTATTAGTTTTTCTGTTGTTACAAACGGTAAAACTGCTGCTGAAGCAAAAAAAGCTAATGATAATATTACTGATAGTGTAAAAGAAGCACTTATTGCTCAAGGTATAAAGGAAGAAGAAATTCAAACTAAAAATTTATATGTTGGGGAAGAATATGATTGGTCTGACGGGAGGAAAACTTCTCTTGGATACACTGCTTCACACAATTTAATTGTAGAAATATCTACCAAAGATACTGCAAAAATATCTTTAGTAGTAAATGCTGGAATTGAATCTGGAGCAGAATTAAATTCTGTAACTTATTCTTTAAGTGATGAATTTGAAAAAACAATAAATGCACAAGCTGTAGCTCTAGCAACTAAAGATGCAAAGATAAAAGCAGAAAAAATGACAAGCGATTTAGGAAAAAGATTAGGTAGAATTGTTCAGATATCTGAAAGTTACTCTTCTAATAATAAAATATATTATGCAAAATATTCTGTTATAGAAGATACCGCTGAATCAGGAACTGGAAATATTCAACCTACAACAAAAACTCAAACTGCATCAGTTTCTGTAATCTTTGAATTAAAGTAAATTATTATATTGGCACTTTTTGTGCTTTTTTATTTTTATTTTATACGTCAATAACACAAATGATTTCCCATTTGTTTTTGGCGTATTTTATCTTCATATTATTATAAGTAATTGCCTTTACTTCGTTTGATATTTTATAATTTTGAGCTGTATCGCCTAAAATAATTGCGTTAACTTTCAAATTTTTTATATCAACGTTTATTTTTTTTATTTTTGATAATACAAAATTTTCTGAATCAAACAAAAACAAAAATTCTTCTAAGAAATTATACAATAAATTCTCTAAATTTATTCCCTTTACATTTATTTCTTTTGTTTTTTTAGAGTTAATTTTATTTTTTCCTTTTATTATGTTAGTCAAAACTTTGACTGACGTAGCAAATGCTTGATCTATTTTATTTTCTAAAACTCTGAATTTAACATCTGAAATATGTTCTAAAAATTCGTAACTCATAATTATTTATTGAATTTCTATTTTAAAATTGTTCCTGTTTCTAAAAACCACAAATAAAAATCTAATTCGCCTAAACTCATATTTAATTTGTTCGCGATTGTTTTTAATTTGTTTTCGATTTCTAAATATTTCTTTTTTGTTATAGATTTTGGTCTTTCAATTATTTTTTCATTTACTAATAAATCAATTATATGAAAATCAATTATTGCGTAATCGAAATTTCCTATATTTCTTAAAAAATGACTTGCTTCTTTCATGCCTATTCCTTTAAACTTCTCAACTATCCAGTCTCTAATATTATCTTCGTTTGTCTTCTTGAATAATTCTTTTTTATTTTTTCGTGCTAGAACTATTCTTTGAGCTCGTTGTTCCCAAAATCTATGACCTTGACTTTTCAAAATATTTTTTAACTCTTCTTCTGTTCCTGACAGATAAAATTTTTCATATTTATTTTGAAGTTCCCAACATTTTTTTGCTTGAAAATTAGCTGTTGTTAAACAAAAGCATAATTCTGAGAATACTTTATCCTCTGTTTTTCTATTCTTTACTAACTCATTTAATCTTTCATTTATCTTATCTTTCACAGATGTCTTTTGAAGTTCTTTTACGTTAGAATAAATTGATTTCATAAATTAATAATTTTCTGATTGAATTTCGTAATACGCTTTTGGATGATTACATGCTGGACATACTTCTGGAGCTTCTGTTCCTACGTGAATATATCCACAGTTTCTGCATTTCCATACAACTATTTTTTCCTTGAAGAATACTTTCCCATCTTGTATGTTTTGTAATAATTTCAAATATCTTTTTTCATGTTCTTGTTCTATTTTAGCTATTTCATTAAATGATTTAGCTATTTCATTAAATCCTTCTTCTTTTGCTATCTTTGCAAATTCTGGATATAGAACAGTCCATTCTTCATGTTCTCCGTTTGCAGCCATTTCTAAGTTTTTACTTGTTTCACTTATAATTCCAGATGGAAAAGATGCAGTTATTTCTAATGTGTCTCCACCACATTTATTCAAATACTTAAAGAAAATTTTCGCATGTTCTTTTTCATTATCTGCTGTTTCTGTAAAAATTGCAGATATTTGTTCATATCCTTCTTTTTTTGCTTCAGATGCAAAAAATGTATAACGATTTCTAGCCTGACTTTCACCAGCGAATGCTTTCATTAAACATTTTTCTGTTTCACTTCCTTTTAATTCCATTTATATATTAAATCCTAAACCTTTTTATACATTTCCTTTCTTTTATTATAATGAAAAATGTATCTAATGATTTGGTTGGAAATGTACTAATTTTACGTTTTCACAAATTTCACTTTAATTTTACGAAGAAATGTTTCGCAAAAAAAATGATGAAACAAACAAATAATATTACAACTGTACTTGAAAAAACAGATAATATAACTGGAGAACTTCGTATTCCAAAGTTAAAGTATTTGATTGGAGAAAAAACTTTTGAGACTTCATATCGTGAGAATGGATGCACTTTTAATTTTGATTTATCTAAAACTTATTTTTCTCCTAGATTAAGTAATGAAAGAAATGTAATTAGTGATATGGTTGTAAAACTCTGTAAAAAAAATAAAACAAATAGAATTTTAATTATGTTTGCGGGAGTTTGTCCTTATCCAATTGTTATCGCAAAAAAATTAAAAAAAATGAATTTCAAATATGAAATCTTTTCTAACGAATTGAACAAAGAAGCAAATATTTATGCTGCTAAAAACGTGAGAATAAATAAAGTTCAAGATAATTTTACATTTGTAAATGGTGATGCTAAAAAGTTATCAAGTAATAAAATTGGTAAATTCGATATTATTTTAATGCCTAGACCTAATTTAGATAATACCTTTTTGGATACTGCAATAAAATTGTCGAAAAACGGAACAACTATTTTTTATCACGGATTTGGTACAAAAGAAAAGGTATTAGACGAAATAAAGAAGAATACTAAAGGTAAAATAGGGAAAATTCAAATAAGAAAGGCTGGAGATATTGCTCCACATAAATATAGATGGCAAGCAATTTTTAAAACTAAATTAAAATAATTTATCTAGAAAGTATTAAAAACAAATAAAGGGATATACAAATATGGGAATTTCAGACTTAAAAAATTGGGATTTGAAAACTGAAGAAAAAATTGCTGAAGATTGGAAAAACGCTGAATTATTTTTATTCGATAAGAGTGTTACTAAACCAATTTTTTCTATAGATACTCCACCACCATATGTTAATAACCCTATACATATTGGACAAGCAGTAACATATTGTTATATGGACTTTTTTGCTAGATATAAGAGAATGAAGGGGTTTCAGGTTATTTTTCCATTAGGATTAGATAATAATGGTTTACCTATTGAAATGGGCGCAGAAAAAAAGTTTGGAATTTCAGCTTTCGATGTCGATAGAGATAAATTTGTTAGTTTATGTAAACAACTTTTAGGTGAAGCAGGAACCGCAACTAAAGATACATTTTCTAGATTAGGAATTTCTTTTAGTTCATATAAAGAAGGAGAACATATCGGCTCTATTTATCAAACAGATTCTCCAAATTACAGAAAAATAACTCAAGCAACTTTCATTGATTTATACAAAAAACGATTAGTTTACGAGGATAAAAGAATAAATAATTGGGATCCAAAACTAAGAACAACTATTGCTGATTCTGAAATTGATTACAAAGATTTACCATCTACATTTAATGATATAAAATGGAAAATAAAAGATTCTGATGAAGAAATTATAATTGCTACAACAAGACCCGAATTAATTTGTTCTTGTGGTATGGTTATTTTTCATCCTGATGATGAAAGATATAAACATTTGGATGGTAAAATCGCAATTAGTCCAATATTTGGCAAGGAAATACCAATTAAAGCTCATCCATTAGCTGACATCAATAAAGGAACTGGAATTGTTATGATGTGTAGTGCAGGAGATTTAAGCGATATACAATTTTTTAGAGAACAAAAAATTCAACCAATAATTTCTATTAATATGGATGGAACTATGAATTCAAACGCATGTAAATATATGGGATTAAAAGTAAAACAAGCTCGAGAAAAAATATTGGAAGATTTAAAAGAAATGGGACTTCTCATAAAACAGGAAACAATTACGCATAGAACTCCTGTTTCAGAAAGGAGCGGAGCAGAAATTGAATTTATT
Source organism: Candidatus Woesearchaeota archaeon (assembly GCA_964470085.1). Classification (GTDB taxonomy): domain Archaea; phylum Nanobdellota; class Nanobdellia; order Pacearchaeales; family GW2011-AR1; genus JAGVXH01. The sequence continues at coordinate 19,956 of CAYXZJ010000008.1, read as the reverse complement.
GAAATGCCTGAATTTTATCTTAAACAATTAGATTATAAAGAAGACATGGAATATTTAACAAAAGAATTAAATTTTTACCCTGAATTCGCACAAAATATTTTGTTGGACTGGATTAATTCAGTTTCAATTGATTGGCCTATATCTAGAAGACGTTTTTATGCTACGCCAATTCCTTTATGGCATGCGAAATTTGAAGAACGAACTCTAGTTGCCTTGCCAGTTGAACTAAAATATTATGAGCCATGGAAAGATTCTGTTGAGAGTAATTTTGAGGTTTTTGAAAATAATAAAAAAATTGGAACTGTTGCAGATTTCCCAAATTTAAAATGGGAAGGTGAAACTAGAGTTTTTGATACTTGGATGGACTCTTCTATTTCTGAACTTGTTATGTTAAAATATAAACAAGATATGGATTTTTTTAACAAAGCCTATCCTGCGAGTTTGAGACCTCAAGGAAAAGAAATTATTAGAACTTGGTTGTATTATACTGTTTTACGAGGATATTTCGAGACAGGGAAACTTTGTTTTAAGGATGCTTGGATTAACCAACATATTGTTGATTCAAAGGGATTTAAGATGAGTAAAAGTAAAGGAAATGGAATTGATCCATTAAAACTCTTGGATTCTTATGGTTCTGAATCAATAAGATTTTGGGCTGCGACAGAGGGAGATTTGTCTAAACAAGACTTGAAATGCTCTGAAGATAGAATTTCTGCTGAGAAAAAAACTATTAATAAAATTTTAAATTTAGCAAAATTTGTCAAAATGTTTGAAAAACCTACGAAAAAGCCTAAATTGACTAAACTTGATGAATTATTTGTTAATTATATTGATTCTTTAACAAACGAATTAGACAAAAATTATTCATCTTATGATTTTTATAATCCTGCTTTAAAGTTAAGAACGTTTATTTGGACAACCTTTGCTTCACATTATGTTGAAATAATTAAAAATAGAGCATATAATCAAGATAAAACGTTTTCTGATGAAGAACAAAAATCTGCATGTTGGTCTTTGTATTATATTTTTGAGCGTTTATTATTTTTACTTTATCCAATAATTCCTAAGATAACTAGTTTCATTGGAAATGATTTCGGAATTGATTTATTACATTCTACTTGGCCTGTTGTAAAAAGTATTGATTATGATTATGAAAATGAAATTAACTCGTTAATTGAATTTAATAGTTCAGTTTGGAAAACTAAAAAAGATAATAATATATCTCTGAAAGAAAGTATCTCTGGAATAACAATTCCTGAAAATTTATCTGGTTTTGAAAAAGATTTAATTGCTGCGCATAATATTCATTAATATTTTAAATTCTATTTACATTAATTTATTATGGTTTGTTCAAAATGTGGATATTCTGATATAAAAGAGATCGAAAAAAATGGTTACCACTTTTGTTCTGTTTGTTCTTCTTTTTTGCCTAGTAATGAAAAAGATATAGAAAGGTACGCAAATGAAAAAATTGATTGGAAATTATTGGATACATTTAGAAAATATAATTGTTCTCGTGGAATTAAACAAAAAATTGGGATGTTGAGTAAAGCAACAGAAGGGCATCCTGTAACAAGAGCTCCATTTGGATATTCAATAAAAGATAGTCGACTTGAACAGAATGAAAATATGCTAACTGTTATTTCTATTTTTAGAACATATAACAAACAAAATATTTCTTTGAATTTACTTTCTAAACAATTTGGATTCTCTGTTAATGGAATTAAAAAAATTTTACAAAATAGAACTTATTTAGGAGAAATAAAATTTGATAAACAATTTCATAAATCTACACACCAACCAATTATTGACGCTGAAACATTTTATGCTGTTCAAAGAAAATTGAATAATTTATCAAAATAAAAAATTATCTGTAAGATGTTTGTCTTCTTGCTCTTGCTTTAGAATCACCAGGCTTACAAGTTTCCTTTCTTCTTGTATCTGCAACAAGTAAGTTTCTGTCATATGACAAAAATGCTCTTCTTACTTCTTCGTTTTTTGAATATTCAACTATTGCTCTTGCTATTGCTAATCTAGAAGCTTCTACTTGAGAAGAACTTCCCCCACCTTTAACGTTTAATGATATATCAAAGTTTAATCCGCCCAAAATATTTTTTGCAATTATTAATGGTTCACTTATTTCTAATTGTTGTAAATTTGGTAAAAAAGAAATTGGTCTTTTATTAAAAGTTACAATACCTTTTCCTTCTTTTATTGTTGCTTTTGCTATTGCAGACTTTCTTTTTCCTGTAACTATTAAGTTATTCATTCTAATGCCTCCACAATTTCTTTCATTGTAGTATATCTAAATGGTTTTTGATGATCAAATGTTATAGCATTTTTTATTTCTTCATCTTTAAATCCACCATTAGCTACATAACACTTTAATCTTTTGTATGCTTCTCTTCCTTTTGTTTTATCCCATGGAAGCATTCCTCTTAGCATTCTTTTTAGTAATCTGTCTGATTTTCTGATATAGGTTGGACCTTTTAATGATCCTCCTCTTCCCATTCTTCTTTTCTTTAATATTTTTTCAACAATTAATTCTTTTCTTCCAGAAACAATTATTTTTTCTGAATTAATTACATCTACAGAATTACCTTTCAATAATTCTTTAGCTATATAACTTCCTGCTCTTCCTAATATTGCATTATCTACGTTTACTATTCTGTGTTCCATTTTAACTTATTAATTTTAAATTATTTAATTCTGGATTCTTTTGCATTTCGTCTGTTAACAAAACTGCTTCACATTTGGCGTTTTCTATTTTTTCTTTTGCCTTATCACTAAATGACCAAGCAACTATTTTTCTTTTTGAATCTAATTCTCCACCACTTAAAACTTTTCCAGCAATAATTACATCACCATCAACTACATTTATGTCTTTTAGATTTATAGTTGCCCATTTTCTTTTTGGTTTTGACAATTCTTTAGCAACTTCAGGGTTTGTCTTTTTTAATTTTATAATTGTTTCTACTAATGTTGGATTTGATTTTACTTTCATTCTTTTTTCAATTTTTGTTTTGCTAATTTGTTTTTCCATGTTTTTATTTTATGAGGAGAGGAGGATTCGAACCCCCGCAGGCAATAACCACTACGGTCTTAACGTAGCCCGTTTGACCGCTCCGGCATCTCCTCGCATTTACTTGATTTTTTTTAAAATCTCAGATAAATTCGACTTCAAGATATTACAACTTTCTACGAAGATATCCGTTGTTTTCATTTGCCCCCATGTTTCAATATTAAATACAATATCATTGTCATATTTTACTTCAATACCTGGATATTCTTTAAAGTCTTCTTCATCTAATTCACATTTTGTTGCGTCTTTTACTTTTAACTTATCTTTAAATTCAAAAATTTCTGGATATTTCTTTGATAATTCTATATTTGCTTCGGCTTCTTTACCAATTTTTATTTTAGCCAATTTTTTATAATAAAATAAACCTGGAACAAATTTTGCATGATCCAATCCTGTTCCTACAGTAGCTCTAGATAAAATTTCTATTGTTTGCCCTTCATCTAAAAATACAATTGGGATATCTGGATATACTGATAATTCACCCAATTCTTTAGACGTAACAAAAACTCCGCCTTCTTTACCTTTGGCTTTTAGTTTTAATTCCACTACTTCGTCTTTTTTTATCTTTTGATTTTTTAATGGTATTAATCCTAATCTGTGTGCTATAACTTCGTCGTATAAAGCACTATCATTCTTAAAAACATCACATTCATCAATTGCTAATACTGGTATTTCAATAACTGATCTTCTTATTGCGTTTGCTAATGTTGTAGTCATTGGCATAACGAATGTCAACTTTTCGTCATCTTTTTGTATTAATTCCATTTTATTTTGTTATAAATTTAATTTATAAATTTATACTCTTCGGCCCCTCCTTCCGCCTGCCTTCTTAGGTCCACCTCGAGCTACACATGTCAAATCGCTCATACTAATTATTTTGAAACCTTCTTTTGTTAATGTTTTAACCACTGCATGTCCCCCTGGTCCAACTCCTCTGTCGCCAGTTTCTCCTTTTAATTTAACATACAAACTCGTTATCTTATAATCTCTACAAACATCTTGAATTCTCTTCGCAATAAACATAGCTATCGTTGGATTTGCTTTCATTCTATCGTGCTTTGTTATTTGACCACCAGTAACCTTGAATATTGTATTTCCTGCTAAATCTGTTAAATTAGCAACTGTATTATTGTAAGTTGCGTAAATACTTAATATTCCAATGTGATCTTCAGTTTTTTTCTTTGCCATTTTATTCTTCTTCCTCACTAGCTGGAGTTTCTTCCTTAACTACTTTTATTTTTTGTGGTTTTAATTCTATTTGTGATTCATCGTTACTCCCAACCCACATTGATGGAGTGTTAACGACTGAACCGTTAACTAAAACATGTTTATGAACAATTAATTGTCTAGCCTGTTTAGGTGTATTTGCTAATCCTTTTTTGAACACTATCGTTTGTAATCTTCTCTCTAATAAATCTTGCTCTGTTAATCCTAAGACGTCACTTGTTTGTTTAATAGAAAAACCCATATTATTTAATTTTGCGAAGAAATCATTTCTTGCAGATTCATTTTTACTATTAATAAGATTCTTTGCTCTTCTTCTAATATCAGATATCTTTGTTTTTGCTTTCCATATTTCTCTTTTATTTTTTAATCCATATTTTTCAACTAACTCATTTTCCTCATCCATTCTACCTCTATTGAATAATTGTCTCGGTCTACTAAATTTTCTGTGTTTACGTCTTATATCTCCCATTTTATGCTTTCTTTATTCCTCCGCCTTTCTTTTTATTTGGTCTGAAATTTGCTTTAGTTCTTTGTCCTCTTACTGGAAGCTTTGCTGTATGTCTAACTCCTTTATAAGATTTAATTTTCTTTAATCTCTTTATATCGAACTCTGTTTTTAAAGACAAATCAGAACCGTAATAATGTAAATCTTCTCCATTGTCAAAATCCTTTTGCCTATTTTTTAGGAACGATGGAAAATTAGTTGTTGTCATAAATGTTTCAATATTTTTTAATTGTTCATCAGACAAATCTGCTACTTTTGTTTTTTTATCAATTTTTAATGACTTACAAATTATGTTCGCTATTGACCAACTAATTCCTTTTATTTTTGTCAAACCAGCGAAGATACTCTTACTTCCAATTATATCTTTACCCAATACTCTAACTAGTTCGTAACCTTTCTCTTGTTGTTTGTTATTATTTTTGTGTTCTGCCATTTTATGAAATAAACAAATTATATCTTTGTATTTCCGTTAGTTCTTCTAATATTCTTTTTTCTATTCCCTTTTTAGGATCTGGAATATTTCGAACTCTTTCTTTTATATCCTGATATGATATAAAAGGCTTTTCATTCCTTGCTGCAATAATTGCAGTTGTATGTTTCTTTCCGAAACCAGGAATTAACTCAAACTGGTGAAGTCTCGTATTTATAGCTTGTGCATTATTGAAAAACTTAACGAATCGTTCTTCGTATGTTGTTGCCATTTTTTCAACAAAATCAGCTAATTGAGATTTTGCGGATTCAGTTAATTTTTCTCTAGGACATCTGCCTAAGATATACTGAACCTTATCTCTCTTGCCTTCGCCAATATACACTTCCTCACCTACTTCAAATTTAAGTCCTTTTCTTGGAACTAATTGTAGGAGAGTAAAATTTTCAGTTCCTATAGCCTGAGCTACAGGTAACATTTTGTTCTCTAATGGATAACCATAAGGTAGGAAATCTAATATTATTGCTTTGTCTTCTCTTGCCATAATCTTTACTTATTGATAACATTTAGTATTTTTGTGAGTTCTTCGGAGTCTAGGTTCGATTCACCAACTATTTTATTTAATTCGATAACATCCTCAGGCATAAAATCAATTATTTTAACTATATCTCTGTCCTTTAACTTCAAAATATTTAACCCTTCTAATTCTTGTTTTAATTTCTTTGCTGTTTCAACGTCCATATCATTATATCCAGATAAAAATGCCTTTATTTCAGAAGTCTTTTCAGTATCTCCAATTAAACTTATAACTTCAGCAATTGTCAATGGTTTTTCTTCGTTTATTGTCATTTTACATCCTCTTTAAATGGATTGGGTGTATTATGTAAGTTTTTACACTATCCTTATCATTTATTTTTACTAACTTAAAATTTCCTCTCTCACCAATAATTTCTCCAGTTCTTCCTTGGATAACTTTTGGATAACTTATTCTTGTGCTCTTTTCTGTAACAACGGCAACCCTGTCACCTATATTTAATTTTTTAAAGTATTCACTAAGTTTTAACTTTCCCTTTTGCCTAACAGATTTTCCTTTTACCATTTATATTACCTAACAACTGAGAATAAATCTCGCTGTACAACAACTCGGACATAAAAATATCCTGTATTATAAAGAAAAAATCCCTTTAAAAACCTTATGACTAATCTTGAAAATCAACTATTTTCATTTCCTTTTTTATCTGTGGAGATAAGTCTCTAGACTCACTTACTCTTCCTAATTCTAAATTACCATTGTTTTTTTCCTTTTCCATGTTCTCAATAATTGCCTTTGTCATTTTTTCTCCCCAAACTTGAAACATGCATCTCTCACACATATCAACTACAGAATTCTCATTTATTTCAGTTGAACAATATATACATTTTTTTGCCATTTTCTCTTTTGAATATTATTCAATACAATTAGTTTTTAAATTTTTATATAGGCAAGTTATAAATTTAACGTAAATTAGAAAACATTAAAAATAAGTAAGTAGTAATTGGTTTATGAAAGAAGTGATTTCTCTGAAAAATGTAAAAAAATATTATAAGGTTGGAGATAACATTATAAAAGCATTAGATGGAATTGACATTAGTGTACATGAAGGAGAATTTGTTGCAATTATGGGACCATCTGGATCTGGGAAATCAACATGTATGAATATGATTGGGTCCTTGGATAAACCAACATCTGGAAAAATTTTTCTGGACGGACGAGATATTCAAACGCTAGATGAGAATTCACTTGCTCAATTAAGAGGAAAAAAAATTGGTTTTATTTTTCAGCAGTTTAATTTAATTCCTAACTTAACGGCGATTGAAAATGTTGCATTGCCATTATTATTTCAAGGAATTGATGAAAAGACACGTTTATCAAAAGCAAAATCTCTTTTAGAAATGATTGAATTATCTGAAAGAATTAATCATTATCCAAACCAACTTTCTGGAGGACAACAACAGAGAGTTGCAATTGCTAGAAGTTTAGCTAATGATCCTGAAGTTATTCTTGCTGACGAGCCAACTGGAAACTTGGATACAAAAACTGGAGAAATTGTTATGAAATTCTTGGACAAGATGCACAATAAAGGGAAAACTATTGTTGTTGTCACACATGATTCAAATTTGGCACAAAAACATGCCGAAAGAGTTTATTGGATTCGAGATGGTAAAGTAGAGAAAATAACACAAAAATCTAAATCTGTTAAGGTAAACTGATGAAAGATTATTTTTTATTGGCTTGGAAAAATTTACGTAGAAGAAGATTAAGAAGTTGGTTAACCATCCTTGGGATTTTTATAGGAGTTGCAGCAGTTGTTGCGCTAATAAGTGTTGGACAATCCTTGAGTACTTCAATTGCTTCACAATTTGGAGATTTGGAACCAGATAAAATAACGATCGAAAATGTAAATATGGGATTTGGAAGTTCTACTATTGGAACCACATCTCCATTAGATGACGATACAGTAAAACTTATTGAGAGAAATTCGAAAGTAAAATATGCTTTTGGACAATACGTAAAACCAATGCAGGTAACGTTTAATGATATTACGCAGATGGGTTATGTTGTTAGTTTACCAATGGATTCAGGAATTCAATCTAAATTTTATGAACCAGTAGATATTTATCAAGGTAAATTTATTGGTTCTACTGATCGTGGAAAAATAGTTTTGGGTAGTATGTTTCAGAACAAAGACTATTTTGGAAAAAATATCAAAATTGGAGATTATTTAGATATGAACAAAAAGAAGTTCAAGGTGGCTGGAATATTAGAATCTACTGGAAAGTTTACAATGAATATGGCTATACTTATGCTTGAAGATGATTATGAAGAAAAACTTATTGACTCAAATGATTTTACAACAATTAATGTTTATATTAAAGACATCAAACAAGCTGATGAGGTTGCAGAAGAACTTAGAATTGCATTAAGAAAAGATAGAAACGAAAAACAAGGAGAAGAAAGTTTTAGTATCACAACGTCACAAGCAAATTTGGATAGTATAAATAGTATTCTTAATATTGTAAATATTATTGTTATTGCTATTGCAGCTATTGCATTACTTATCGGTGGAATTGGGGTTGCAAACACTATGTTTACTTCTGTTTTAGAAAGACAGGGAGAAATTGGAATTCAAAAAGCAATTGGTGCATCAAATCTAGCGATTGGAGAAATATTTTTATTTGAATCTGGTTTATTATGTTTATTTGGCGGTGTCTTGGGTGCATTATTTGGATTATTTATTTCATGGGGAATAACATCTGTTGCATCATTAATTATGGGAGGAACCGCGTTTAAAATTACAGCATCGTGGACCTTGTTGTTTGGTTCTGCATTATTTTCATTTATAATTGGATTAATTGCTGGTTATGTTCCAGCAAGAAAAGCTGCGAAGATGAGTCCTGTGGAGGCGTTTAGAAGATGAACAAACAATTTTTTAAATTAGCATATAGTAACTTAAAAAAAAGAAAACTAAGGAGTGGATTAACTTTATTAGGAATTGTTATTTCTATTATGGTTATTTGTGTTTTAATTTCTTTATCTTTAGGATTACAAGATGCCGTTTTAAAAATATTTCAAGAAATGGGACAAGATAAAATTTTTATTTATTCAACTAATTTAATGACGGGGTCGGTTGGTAGTTCAGAATTTAGCGTAGAAGATGCAAATATTGTGAATAAAGTTTCTGGTGTAAAAGAATCTTTTTATGCATCAATGGATTTTGCAAAGGTTTCTACAATAAAAAAGACCGAATACATGACCATTATGGGGCTTCCAATTGACGATAAAGATAGTATGAATTTAATCCTTGAAAGTTTTACTATAAATGTAGAATCTGGTAGTTTTTTTAGAGTTAAAGAAAATGGAAGAATTGTTGTAGGAAATAAAATTCCCGAAATTTTTAATGTCAAAGTCGGAGATAAACTAAAAATAAATAATAAATCTTTTAGAATTATTGGAGTTCTTGAATCTCTGGGAAATGATATGGATGATAAACAGGTTTATTTGAGTTACTCTGATGCAAACGAGTTGTTTAAATTGAATAATAGAATTAATATTTTAGGATGTCAATTAAATAATCCTGATGATATTGATATTGTTGTAGATAGAATTGAATCTCGATTGGATAATTATAGAAATGTAAATGATAAAAATCGTGATTATATTATTCAAAAACCTGAAGAATTATTGCAAATTTTTAATGTAATATTGACAATGATTACAACATTTTTAGTCGGAATCGGTTGCATTAGTGTTTTTGTTGGAGCAGTTGGAATTGCAAGTACTATGTATACTTCTGTTTTAGAAAGAACGAAAGAAATTGGAGTTATGAAAGCAATTGGTGCAAAAAAATCATCGATAAATGAGATATTTTTAATAGAATCTGGAATTCTGGGAGTTGTTGGTGGAACAATAGGAATTATCTTAGGAATTATTATTGCAAAAATTATTGGAATTGTTGTAAATAATAGTTTAAACACTAATTATTTATCTCCATCTTTTCCTGCGGGAATGATTGTTGGATTAATGCTGTTTAGTATTGGTATTGGTTTATTAAGTGGTTTATGGCCCTCAAAAAACGCAGCACAGACAAATATAGTTGATGCATTAAGACATGAATAGAAAAATTATAAAAGTAAATATTATTATTATTAGTTATATGGTAAAAATTTTAGCCGCTGGGGATTTACATGGGAGTAAGTCTATTGCAGATAAATTATCAAATAAGGCATTAAACAATAAAGTTGATTTGGTTATTTTAGCTGGAGATATATTTGGAGCATTAAAAGATGATGAGAATGGTGCACTATTGAGTTCTTTTAAGAAAAATAAACAAAAAGTTTTTTTTGTAAATGGTAATTGGGATAGCAAAGAAGAAGGTTCGAAACTTGTTAAATATTGTTACGCAAAAAACTTAGAAGGAAATTATTTTATTTATGATAATGTTGGGATAACTGGAATTGGGAATACTGACTGGAAAATGAATTTGAATGCTTCTGATTTCGAAAAAATAAAAGATAGTATTGATAAAATAAAAACAGAAAAAAAAATCCTTGTTTCACATGGACATGCAGAGGGTACTATGGCAGAATTTTCTGGAATTAAGGGAGACAAAATTCTGAGAAAGGCAATTGACGAATTCAAACCAGACTTGGTTATTTCGGCGCATATTCACGAAGCAGAGGGTATAGAAGAGAAAATAGGTAAAACCAAAATTATACAAGTTGGAAGAAGGGGGACAATATTAGAACTTTAATTCCAAAACACATAAAAACTTACTTTTAATTCATCTAACATGCCAGTAAAGAAAGAGAAAAAAACTACGGAGAAGAAAGTTGTTAAAAAAAATACTACAAAAGTTAAATCTAATTCTAATATTACTTTAATTATAACTGAGAAACCTCAGGCTGCAAAAAAAATTGCATCTGCTTTATCAAATAATAAAGATGAAAAATATACAACAAAAGACAAAGTTGCATATTATGAATTTCAAAGAGATGGACGAACTTATGTCGTTGGTTGTGCTGTTGGCCATTTATTTGGAATTCAACAAAAAGAACAAAGAGGGCCATTCCCTAATTTTGATGTAGAGTGGAAACCAGCTTACACAAAAAAGAGTGCTGCTTTTACAAAAAGATATTTTGATGCATTAAAAAAATTAGCTAAAGATGCGGATGAATTTATTATTGCAACTGACTTTGATAGAGAAGGAGAAGTTATTGGTTGGAACGTCGTAAGATTTTTGTGTAATGAAAAAGATGCAAAAAGAATGAAATTCTCTACGTTAACTACGGAGGAATTAGAAGAATCTTTTAAAAATTTGAATTCTCATATTGAATGGGGTGCAGCTTATGCCGGCGAAACTAGACATTATTTAGATTGGTTTTATGGTATTAATTTATCAAGAGGACTTATGAAGGCTTTATCTAGTACTGGACAGTTTAGAATTCTTTCAATAGGTCGTATTCAAGGACCATCTTTAAATCTTTTAGTAGAGAAAGAAAAAGAAATAAATGCATTTATTCCGACTCCTTTCTGGCAAATATTCGCACAAATTCAGGACATAAAAAAACAAAAAATTGAAGTTCAATATGAAGAAGATATTACAAAAGAATCCGATTTATTGAAATTTAAATTTTTAAAGGGGAAAAGGGCTGTTGCGAATACAACAATTAAAGAAAATAAATCGCCCGCTCCTTTACCGTTTGACTTAACAACACTTCAAACTGAAAGTTATAGATATTTTAGATTAACTCCTGCTCAAACATTGAATATCGCCCAGAGTCTTTATACCGACGGAATAATCTCTTATCCAAGAACTTCCTCTCAAGAATATCCAAAATCAATAAAATATGATGCTATTTTGAAACGATTGCAGAAATATACTACATTAACAAAATATGTTACAAATAATGAACCAACAAAGGGAACCAAAACTGATCCAGCGCATCCTGCAATTTATCCTACTGGTGAAATGAAAAAATTAAAAGATTCCGAAAAAAAAGTTTATGATTTAATTGTAAAAAGGTTTATTGCATGTTTTTGTAATCCAGCAATTATTGAAACAAAGAAAATTATTGTTGATATTAATGGTTTGAAATTTAATGTCAGTGGTAATATAATAAAAGAAAAAAATTGGATTAATGTATATCCATCTTCTATAAAGGAAGAAAAAATCCCCACTATTGATGGCGATGTAGATTTATTAGAGGTTAGAAGTGAGGAAAAAATGACTAAACCGCCAAAGAGATATACACAAGCTTCTTTAATTAAAGAATTAGAAAAGCGAAATTTAGGAACTAAGGCCACAAGAGCTTCTATTATTGAAACTCTTTTTAATCGTGGATATGTTACTGGTAAATCTATCGAAGTAACGGATCTTGGAATGCAATTACATGAAACACTTAGTAAAATTTCTCCTTTAATATTAGATGAAAAAATGACTTCAGATATGGAATCAGAAATGGAATCAATTGAATTGTCTAATAAGAATTTTCAAGGTCAAGAAGAAAAAATGTTGGAAGATGCTAAAAAGAATGTTATTATTATTGCAAATAAAATAACTAATAATTTAAAAGACATAGGAGAAACACTAGCTGATGCAAATCAAAAGGTTTGGGATCAAGAAAATGAATTAAATACTATGAGTGAATGTCCTGTTTGTAAAAAGGGAGAACTTGCTGTTAAATATGGGAAGAAATTTTCTAGATATTTTGTGGCGTGTAATAATTACCCCGAATGTAAAACAACATTTTCTTTGCCACCAAACGGCCTTATGAAACCTGCAAGAGATAAAGATGGTAATTTAGAATTTTGTGAGGAATGTAAATTTCCATTGATTATTTCTTTTCGTAAGGGAAAATCTCCTTGGAGATTTTGTTTTAATCCAAAATGTCCAAGCAATAAAGAATTACAAGAGAAAAAGGAAGAATTTAAGAAAAAGATAGAGTCTGGAGAAATATTAATAAAAGATGGTAAAATAATTGATACAACAAAAGAGAAAAGTTCCTAATACTCTCCGTATGGATAAAATCTTTTATCTCTAATTTTATTTTTAGTGAAGAAAACGTATAAAATCTTTTTTATTGCTTTCAAGACCGACTTAAAACCATTGTATCTTCTTGGAGACGATGAAACTTTTATATTTAATAATATGTGTTTCCCAAATTTTGAGGCTAATTTAACATATTCAGTATCTTCTCCAAATATTATATCATCTTGGAATCCTCCAATCTTTTCATGAATTTCTTTTGGGCAAAAAATTCCTAAACCACCACAAACACCGGTTAATCCAAAAAACTTCATAATCTTCAAGCAACAATTTGTTAATGTATAAAACACATTTATCCAGAATCTTTGATCTTTTTTGAATAAAAATGTAGCAATCAAAAAATCTTTTTTAGATTTTTGTATATATATTTTTTCTATAAAATCACTATCACAAATACTATCAGCATCAATAAATAATAAATTTTTATACTTTGCAAATTTAGCACCAAAATTTTTTGCATATCCTGGACCATTTATTTCTTTTAAATCCACGACTTTTAGTTCATCTATTTTATTTGAGTATGATTTGGCAACTTCTTTTGTTCTATCTTTACTATTATTATTTACTACTATTACTTCAAAATTTTGTAGAGTTTGATTTACTAAAGAATTTAACAATTTGTAAATATATTTTTCTTCATTTAGTGCAATAATTACTATACTTAGATCTTTTATCATGTAAATATTCCTCGTTTTTTTATTCCTGAATCTGATATTTCAAAAAACATTTCTTTCTCTGGTAAACTTCTATGTTTTCTCAGTATTATTTTTCGTCTACCAAAATTATTTTGTAATTCAATTAAACACTTACTCCAATATTTTAGTAAATCTCCTCCTACCATATTGGTTTCACGAATAGAAGATTCATTGTCATCTTTTGAGAAGCTTGTATAAACTTGATTTGTTACAACGACCGGTATATTTTTTTTTCTAGCTATCTCATTTAATACCATTAATTGCTTTGCCATTTTTCTATTTACTGATTTTATATTTTCTTCATTTTTTGTTTCTATTGCATCTGATAATTCTAATCTATATAAAATACCAATAGAATCTACAATTATAAGTGAGAACTCATCTTTAGAAATATATTTATTTATTTTTTCAAAGCATTCTTCTTGTTCTGAATAATTAGTTGGATTTAATAACAATACATTTGAAATTGATTTATCTATTTCTTCTTTTTCGCCTCCGTGAATTTGTTTAAATCTTTCGACAGAAAAACTACCTTCTGTATCTATGAATAAAACCTTGTTACCTTTTTTGACTTGGCTTACACAAACACACATTACAAAATTACTTTTTCCTGAACCACCTGGACCATAAATTGTTGTTATTATGTCTTTTTCGTAACCGCCTTGAAGGAAACGATTTAAATCATAACTTCCTGCTGAAATTTTGTTTGTCATATAATAATATAATTTCCTTTATTAAAAATCTTAGGATTAGTCTTTGGAAAGTTCGTTGATTATTTTGTTTAAATTATCAAGTTGAGTTAATGGTATCATTGCACCCGTTGCTTCTTCGTGCCCGCCACCTGTTGCTCCCTCTATTCTATCAACTATAAATTGAGTTATTTTTAATGCACCTTTTCCTCTAATTGATAAGTTTATTTTGTCTGGTTTTTTATATGCTACAATAATTATTTTGTTTTTATTTTCAAAATATAATTGGTTTGCTAAAATTGCTGACATAGAAGTTCTACCCTCATAAGAGAAAAACAATATCTGGGATTTTTTATTTAATCTATCTGCTTTTTTTATCAATTTTGTTAATTCTTGATTTAATTCTTGATATCTTTTATGAAATTCTTTGGTTTGATTATTTTCTTCGAGTAAATCATATGGAGAACTTGCTGTTTGTAAAAACCTCATTAACTTTACAACATTTGTGGTTGTATTCATTAACCCAAAATTTAACATTCTTATTATTTTTCCAAATTCTGTTTGATGTAAAGCATCAAAAGCAGTTAGTTCAGAATTAAATAATTCAGGAAATTGTTCGGATATTTTTGATGCAAAATCTGGCATATAAACATCTGATATACATCCAAGTACTGCTAAAAATAAATCTTCTTGTCTATTGAAAATTTTTTGGGAAACATATGTTACTGGTTCACATTTTTCTCCTACATTATAATAATTTGTTTTTCGCAAAATTTGTTCTGGCGTATGAGTTGGGTGATGATCTATCCAAATAATTGGAATATTTCTATTAGTTACTTCGTTAATAAAATCAGTTGCAACTTCTGCTTTATCTAAAATAAATACGGCATCTGGATTAAATTCATTAATTCTTCTGACATACTGTAGTGATAATTCTGGATATGATTTAATTGGAACACCATACCCTCTTCCAATAGATCTTTGTAAAATCAGAAATGAACATAAACCATCTGCGTCATTATCAAATAAGAATAACGGATTTTGTGATGATTCTAAAAAATCCCTTATTTCTGATAATTCTTTTTTGTTTAACATTTATTACTAATTTAAATTTATTGCTTTTGTTGTTGTATCTGTATCACACACATAATATTTTGTTGTATCTTCGTCCCCTACAACTGTTCCTAAAATTACAGGGATTATTTCAACCTCATCTGCCAATATTGAACTTGAATATTCGAATGATACTGCGTTTATTTTTTTATTCATTCCTGCATCTATTAAATAATTATCATCAACATATTTTTCCTGTTCGCTATTACCATCTTTCCATCTTCTTACAATAAATCCATAAAGATTGACTTGACCCCTATTCTCAATTGTAAGTGAATACATATTTCCAATTCCTTTTTTGTAATTTACTTTCCATGCGATATTTTGACATTGCATTTCTATTGCTTCTCCGTTTTTTTGAATTTGTTCAGCAAGAAATCCTTTGGCCCATAAAAATACAATCCCTCCTAAAACAAAAACTAATGCAATTAATAAAGCCGTAGCGACAACAGGACTAACACCTTTTTTATTCATATGGTTCTTAATATTTTAGATTTTAAAAATGTATTCACGCCAAATATTTAAAAAGCCGTTATGTATTTCTCTAGTATGGAAAAAGAATGGTGTTTTATGTTATTTATGATATTTATTACTTCGCAAGTTTTTGCTATTTGTGATTTGAATGTGACGTTATTAAATCAAGAACCTTATCCTGCAATTCCTGGTGAGAACTTGAAAGTTGTTTTTCAAGTAGATAATTCTGGACAAGACTGCAATGATGTAAAAGTTAGTTTAATAGAAAATTATCCATTCACATTAGATCCATCTTCTAAATCTTCTTATTTAGTAACACCAAATAATTACGTTAAAGATTACAATAATGTATTTATGGCTCCTTTTACTGTTAGGATTGATAAAGATGCTATAGATGGTAATGCTACTCTTGAAATTCAATATGGAGTCGCTGTAAAAAAATTCAATATTCAAGTTGATGATATTCGTTCTGATTTTGAAGTTTTTGTAGAGAACTATAACGTTTTGACAAATCAAATTACTTTTGAAATATTAAATATTGCTGGAAATAGCGCTGATGCTATAACTCTTGAAATTCCAGAACAAGATGGCGTACAAATTATGGGTTCAAATAAACAAAATATTGGCGGTCTTTCTTCAAATGATGACACAACAGCTGATTTTAAATTGACTACTGACAACAAAAAATTATTACTAAATATATATTATTCTGATTCAACTAATACCAGAAGAATTGTTGAAAAAGAAGTTGAGTTCAAAAAAAATAATTTTATTGTTCAACCTGAGAAGAAATTTTCTTTTGTTTCTTTGATATTACCTCTTGTAGTAATTGGTATTATTGTTTTAATAATCATAAAAAGAAGAAAGAAAAATCATAAAAAGATATAAAAAGGAACGTTTCCTTGTCTTGTAGATGCTAATTTTGGAGATAAACCATGATTGAAGATATTATGAAGGAAAAGATAAGTGCCGACCACTTATTATATGTTAGTTTAAAATACACAAAAACTTGTGACGTCATTTTAAACCTTCTAGCTAGATGGAAGAGTTTAATTGAAAATAGTTTTGATGATTTAATACAATTATATGTTGATTCTGGTAAAATTCCAGAGATTCCAAATTCTCCAAAACAAAGAATTGAATTTATAAAAAAATATTTTAAAAATAAAGAAGAAATTCAAGAAATTGTTCCTTTATACATTTTTTTTAAAAGGGTTCCCGACATGACAAAATCAAGAGAGTGTGAGTTTAGAAAAAATGTTGCATTAAAGGTCAAGGATTGCGATGAAAACGTCTGCATCAATATGGATAAACTAACTGAATATTCAGTTAAAGTCGATAAATTTACTGATCTCGTAAAAACAATGCTTATGGAATAATATTTATTCCCAACTTCTCAAAAACACTCTGAGGATTTTTTGAATACTCATTCAATATTTTTTGAACTTCTTCATAACCCATAATTTTCTTATTAAACATCTCAATCAATAATGTTCTTCTCCTATTAAATTCCGATTCTAATTCTTGTATTGAAATTCCATATCTTTGATTAATTTTAGCGAATAAAACACTTCTTCCTTGTTGAAAAAACTTATCTGTTGCTGGATCCCACCTAAAAGGTGTATTTGACTTGAATGTTCCGTTTGGTTCCACACTTATTACCTCAATTACTTCTCTTAAACGACGTGTTTCATGTCCAGCAACAATTGCGTGAGTCTGAACTGCAACTATATCTAAACTATTAATTAGTGTTGGACTTAAACTAATTGGTGGAGTTGATAATCTGTTAATAATTGCTTGAATAGAGTCTGCATGTAATGTAGAAATAGATGAATGTCCTGAGGCCATTCCCTGAAATAATACTGAAGCTTCAACACCTCGAACTTCACCAACAATTACATAATCTGGGTTTTGTCTAAATGAACCTTTTAATAAACTAAACATATCTACTTCACCAACTCCGTTTGTTGATGCTCCAGATCTTACAACACTTGGTAGCCAGTTTTCTCTTGGTAAATTTAACTCACGCGTATCTTCAATTGAAACAACTCGATTTTCTGGAGGAATAAAAAAAGCTATTGCATTTAGTAATGTTGTTTTTCCCGAAGCTGTTCCACCAACTATCATTATATTTGCATTGTATTGTAAGGCTATCCAAAAATATGCAAGCATTTCGGGACTAACCGAATTAAAGTTAATTAATTGTATTGGAGTCCATGGTATCTTTGTGAACTTTCTTATTGTAAAAGTTGGACCTTTACTTGTGATATCTTTTGTATATGTTGCATTAACTCTACTTCCATCTGGTAAACTACCATCAAGTATTGGCGATGCATAGGAAATATATCTTCCGGTTTTTTGAGCGATTTTTTCTACAAAGTTTGCTAATCCTTCGATTGTATCAAATTGTACATTTGTTTTTATATTTCGAAAAACTCTGTGAACTAAATAAATTGGTTCTCCAGCACCATTACATTCTACATCTTCAATAAAATAATCTCGCATTATCGGCTCTATTTCATTTAAACCTATAAAATTTCTATATAAATAATAATAAATTCGATCGTATGAATCTGGAGAAACATTTAGTCCTAATTCTATAATTAAATCTTTTGCGCTTTTATCTATGTAATTAATTAGAGCGTCTGGTGTCTGTTCTTTTGTACTTAAATTATAATTTATAACTTCTCGTAATGATTTTTCTATTTTGGTTAATATTTCTTTTTCTTCATTTGATAAGATTGGTTCTTCTACTTCGTACACAACTTCAGAAATTTCTGAATCCCAATGTATATGAATTGATACATATGGAGAAATTACCATATACCTTACATCTATTTTGGTTTTATCGTCGAATTTTGGAATACTTGGAACGATTGGATTCAAGTTTATATCAATATTATTCATTATAACTCCTTAAAATTTAGAATTATTTTTGAGCCTGATTCACTACTAGATGAACCTTCATTTTCAACTGTTATTGTATATACATTTGGAGCTGCGTCAAAGCCGCCTTCCATATCTTTCCCATCATATCTAATATCATAAACAGACGGTACAACTAGTTTTACTGTGTATGGATCTCCGGTGGTTGTTGTAACTTCGAATATGCCTATTTTTACAGTTGAATCTATAGAACTATATTCTAATGCAGAATCTATAATCCAATATAATTGATTATTTTTTCCATCAACAACAAATTTACCCTTTCCTACGTCCAAACCAAATTTTACCCTATTTCCTTTTGTTCTCGCTGCATTATCCATTTTACCATAAATTGTTTCCATACTACTCATCGCTTGTTCAATTAATGACTCATCTTTCATGGCGTTAATTTTTGGTGTTGCAACTGCAACTAATGTTCCTAAAATTGCCAGTCCAATTAATGTATAGATAACTGTTTCAATCCATACCTGGGCTTTTTTATTATATTTAGAATCAATCCACCTCATTAAATCATAAATTAATGAGTGTTTAAATATTTTACTTAAAAAAATAAAAAAATAAAAAATATCGCACTAACAAGTTATTGTCTTTGCTGTGAATTTAGCATCATTACAAGTATAAATCTTACCATTTTCTGCTTTTATACTAACTATAGCTTCAACTGTTGATATGCTTGGATTAGTAAAAGTATATGTTTTAACTTCTCCAATATCCATTAATGCAGGAGTTGAAGTTGAATTAAGTATTTTTGTTACAGAATTTCCATCTTCACCTATTAATAAAACCTGTATATGATCAATATTTACACTTGCATCACCTGTTCTACGTATTTGAACTGATGTATTTACAGTATTTGTACATGTTTTTCCCATATCTGTTCTTATTTCTAAGAAATCTGCTGCTTTAAGACATGCTTCTGCTTCTCCCATATTTTCTGTAATCATTGGAATTACTACAGCCCAAACAACTGTTACTGCAGCTACTGTAATTAGTAAGATAAGTGCAGTTGCAACGATTGCCGAAACACCTTTTTTGTTTTTCATTATTACCCTCCTTTCAAATTTTTATATAATTTATATGTTATTTTAAACGTTTTTTTTATTATAAATGTTTCGTCTCGCGAAACTCTTTTAAACTCTCTTTTTATCGTTATATTGTGCGCTTGTAGCTCAGTTTGGATAGAGCACTGGCCTTCTAAGTCAGGGGTCGCAG
>CAYXZJ010000007.1:24170-32394 GCA_964470085.1 Candidatus Woesearchaeota archaeon | reverse complement strand
ACACAAAGAGAAGTAGCAGACGTTGCAGGAATAACTGAAGTTACAATTAGAAATAGATACAAAGAATTATTAGACAAGTTACAATTAGAAGAAAAAATCAAAATCAAAGAAAACGAAGCAAGACGTAAGAAAAAAATGTTAAAAGAAAAAGAAGAAGATTAATTTCTTGAATTATATTACATTTAAACAAAAACATCGTCCTAACTCTTATTTAAATTGTTGAAAATAAATTTTGTTCAATTTTTTACAATCAGATTATATACTCACACATTTACCATCAACCTCTGTATAACCCGATAAACAGTCATCACAATATGAATATACTTTGTCCCCACTAAATGTATAAATATATCCAATGTTACGCTTTTGAGATTCATGACATTCATTAATTATATATTCCATTGATCTACACTCCCCATCAAATACCTCAGGTGTCGATTCGGGGCATCCAGCATCATTTAAACAATTACCATTTGGGTCCGCCTTATAACCAGCATTACAAAAACAACTATTTGAAGAAGAATTGTAAACTTTACCTTGTGATTGACACATAGTATTTTTTGAAATATATTCATTCTGAAAACATACTTTGTTGGAATTAGAAACATAACAATTATTACCACACCATATTAGACCAAGCTGAGTACAACCCACCTCAGTAGATGGAGTTATACACAATCCATCATGTTCTTCACATCCCTCTTTACAATCACCACAATATGAAGCACCAAAAGTGTATTCACGATTCTGAATTTCACATATTTCAGACATCTGGGCATTACTTTTGCAATTTCCTTCCCACAAAATAGGAGCAACAGATGAACATTCGTTACATTGTCCATTATACCAATAAAACCCATCTCTTTCACAACTAGATTTATCAGTTGCGTCTACACATTCACCAGTATATTCATCCTCTAGAACAAATTTATTTTTACATACAAATAAATAATCTTTCAAAACGGAATATTTCACATTTGTATTTTGAAATTTAGAAGATATATAAAGCAAATATATCGATATAGCGCCTGTATTAGCATCAATATATCCAACAACTTTTTCGTTTGAATCATATATTTTGTATTTACTTAAATTTTCAGAAGATAATAACTCATTAATAGAAAGACCTATTAACTCATTATTCAAAAGTATATCCCCACTTGAAACCTGATTTAATGTAAACATAGAACTTCTATTTACAAATTCATCATTAATAAAATAATAATTTTCTAACATAGAATAAGTAAAATTATAATCTAATATTTTTGTATTTTCATATTTGGCGTATATATCTATCTTACCATCATTTACTACACCAACTTTTTTCTTATCACTAATTCTAATTAAACTTGTTTCTGTAATATTCAATCCTACTTTAACATCATTGCAAAAAACATAACCATTATTTGATGTAAATTTAATTGGATTTTCATCAATCTTATTTTCAGATAATAATACAAGATTTCCATCATAGTAACCATATTCCTCTAAATTTTTTGGAATAAAGTTTATTTTTTCATCTCCTAAAACCAAATACCAACCTGAATCTTCTGATATTTCTATATTATTACCGATTATATTTCCAACTTCTAAATCATTATATGTGATTTCATTATCTTTAAATTTCAATCCACTCTCTATATTATTCACAAACAAAAGACCATCCCTTATTTCTAATTCTGAATAATTACCACTATTTTTTACTTCTTTTTCAAGAGAATTTGTACTTTCATTAGAAGTTGTTTTAATTCCATCTGTAGGCTCAATATTTTTCTCAACTTCCTTATAATACATATCAATTAAAAGATAATATGCATAGGCTTTTTGCCCATTTGTAGGACCAGTCATGTCTATAAATTCATTTAATTCTTTACTCAAATTTTTACCGGATTCAATCTCTAATTTAAAATTACTCAAATTTTTATCAAATGTACTATAATTTACTTTTTTACTTTCTGACAAAACAATGTCTTGAATTTTATCTTCATTAAATGTACTCAAAACTTCAGAAACTTCGCTTGTATCCATATAACATCTTAATGTTTCATCTCCACAAGAACCTACATCTTTCCACCTTGAATTATCCGATAGTGCAGACTGTTCTGGATTAACACTAGAACATACTCTGTTAATTCCAACACTAGACACACTTTCAGAGTCTTCAAATAAAACACCATTATCAATAAAATTAATTACAGAATTAACAGATAAACATTCTTTTTCAGTTGTTATATTTTTGTTTAATTCCATATTTACAACTTCATCAACCAACTGATTAACCACAAAATTGGATGATGATATTCCAAAATCACAATTTGCTTTACCATTTACAACAACACATAATTTTTTGTATCCACTAGGAGCTGTAAAATCTAATGATTCAACTTTTGATTCACCAGCACTAATTATTCCACTAACTACGGACTTCGTTGAATATGAACTATAAGCAGAAGTTGCTGGAGGTTCACTCATATAAATACTATAAGTTACATCATTACTACCTGCATATAAATGATAGTAAACATTATATTTTGATGTTGGTGGGACCGTTGCATCTGAATATGAATTTTCTTGAACTTTCGCAGTAAACTGATAACCTTCTTCCAAATCTGTACTATCAACTATTCCGTTCCATAAATTTTCCCATACACTATTACTCGAATTTGTACTTGAGTCAGAAGTTACAGTTCCAAACCAAGTATTACAAAAGGAGTTCGACGCATTTCCAGTATCTAAATTAAATAATCCTGATACAGTTGTTGTAATTGTATCTGTAACATACATTGCTGCATATTCCTTAAATACCGTACTTAATTCCGCAGACTCTGAAGAGAATGATAAATATTCTCCACCACCATTTAAACCTAATTGACTAAATACACCCGTAGATAAACTATTAATTATTGAATTCAAACCTGACTTTGCAAAACTCATTATTTGTTTCATAGCAAATTCACAAATATAAAAACTATATATTTTATCACAACTTCCAACAAATTCTCCAGTAGTTGCTCTTGTTTCTAAACAACTTTGATATTCTTCAATCACTGAAACAATCATTTTAAGTCCAGAATAAATTCCAGAGAAACACCAGAATCCACTACCTTGGCATAATATTATACTTCCTACAACTCCAGTTTGTGTAACATCGGCAACGCTGTATTTACCACCCAAATTACATTTACTACTAGGACATTCTATAGGATCACAAATTTTACTCAAAGCTACACAATCATTAGGACTTAACAAATCCATACATTCGAAATTAGTCAAAGCTGCAACTTTTTGACCTACATCAATTATGCTTCCAAGTACATTAATACTTGTTTTACCATACTGTTTATTTGCAGAATTTATTGCACTAATAGCACTATTATACAAATCCTTTATTTCTGAAGAACTTAAGTTATTACAACCAATAAATGTATTAAAACTATTACTATTAATATCAAAAGATTGACATATATCTTTTTTATGTTCATAATCTATTACATTATCACTTCCAACATTACAAATATAGAATGTATTTACGGCTCCACTAGAATCATATGATTTAGAATTACTACTTAATATTCCATCATATGAATTTGCGACATAGGCATACCAACCATTTTCAATATCAACAGGAACAATAGAAACACGTCCTTCATTCACATCAGCAACCGAAGCACTTGAAGAACCATAATATCTTACTTCAGGATTATCAATTTTATTTCCTTCACATGAATTTTTTGTACTTTCTTGAGATTTTAATTCTGTCTCTTTGGCCGATGTTTCCTTTTGTGAATCCCCTTCTATTTCTTCTAAAGACCCAATTTGTACATCTTTCTTTGATCTACAAGACAAAGTTCCATCACTTAATGGATATATAATATAACCTTCTGGACAGCTTTTTGATGCTAAAAGATTTTCTTTTCCACCATATTCATTGTATAAATTAAGTAATGCAGCTTTACAAGCATAATCATTATCAAGACACTCGACGCCATTTCCTAATAAACTATTATATAAAGCAGCATTTTCCACCTTGGCCGTAGTATCTAATTTGCCTCTAACATCAATAGATTTACCTTCAATATAAATAGAATCTAATTCTTCTCTAACAGATCCTAAAGCATAAACGGCAGCGTCATCTCGATCTTTATAATCTTCACTTTTTAATTTTTCTTCATATTCTTTTTTTAATGTAGCAGTTTTATTTCTGTATAATTTTACTGCTTTATCGATATCAGCACTTTTGTTCATAATACATTGATCAATAGTAGAAAATTTACCCTCCCCCTCACCAATATTATTATAACATTCGGCTTTTACAACCTTCATAATAGACATTCTTGCAACACCTTCACCAGATGTCATGGCTGCCATCATTTTTATTGCCATAAATGTTTTTGTAGCAGTACAACCCCCTTTCCAAAGTCTATATACTGTATCAATCGTATCTAAAATATTATTTATTACTTCTAAAGTGTCATTCAAATTTTCAGCTTTTTCTTTGGCCTTTTCAGGAGTCAAAGATATTGTTCTTTTTTCTACAGGAATATTAAAAGAGAAATTAACATTTGTATACCCATTTCCTATTTTAGGATTAATAGTTATTTTAGCCGTTTTTACTATATTTATTTGTTTTACATCCAAATACATTTTCTTTTCGTTCCCTAAATCAATAGTTCTACTTTCTCCTTCTTGTAAAGTATAACGAATATTTTTAATAAGAACTGAAACATTAGAAGGATTAATCTGATATACACTTACTCCATTTGATATTGCTCCTTGTAATATTTTTTGCTCTATTAATTTCCCACTATCATCACTAATATTTGTCATCTCTAATACAACGTTTGGAGTTTCTGCTAAGAATTTAAATTCATTTACACTTACGGACATTTTATTTTGATTTGCAGTTTGAATTACTGCACCAGAATTAGACATATCATAATCTGAAATCATTTTAAGTTTACTTGATATAATATCCTTATTAACTGAATTTGGATATTCTTCTAAGAATTTATTTCCTAACTCATTAACAGCTATAGAATCATTTATTTTAATAGCCAATAAAATTCCGTTGAATAATGATTTTTCCGCATAATAACTAAAACCAATAATTGGAGCTTCTGTATCTATTTTTTCTCTAGGATATATTCTCGTAAAATTATTTAGAGTACTAATGGCTGTAGGAAAAAATTTTGTCTCTAAAGGCTTACTAATTTGTTCATTTGTGGATTTGTTTGTTATATTCAACCTATAATTTTTATCATCTATACATTTTACTAATACACTTCCATAATGTTCGTCCTCTACTAATTCATATATTTTTTCTATTTTTTGAACAGTACATTTACCATTTGGGAAACTATCTCCTTCTCTTAACCAAACATTATCACCATCAATATTTAATGAAACACTATTTCTTGCATCAACAATACCATCAAAGGATATTGAAAAACCAGCCTTACATTCAAAACCAGGTAAATAAAAAACGTCACTTGACTGACCAACAGATAATTCTGAATTAATTGCTTCAATAGAATCTAATAAATCAACTTTCAAGTTAACAGTATTTGTATTGTAACCGGCTAAATAAACGCTACCCAATCCAGAAAAAAACGTCAATTTGTCTTTGTTATCTTCTTTCATATTAAAATACATGGTTGTTGGAGATAAGTCATAGTCAGACATAAATTTGTATTGAACTCTAGCAGTTAAAAGACCAGAAATGTATTCTGTCAAATTATCCTCGTTCGGTTGTTTAGAAAGAACAACAACTACATAACCTATATTTTCAAAAACATCATCAATTGTAACTAAAGAATCGCTTGAATAAGCAGAATTAATTGGATGATAACTAATACTCTTAACACCTTCTGGATAATCACCAGTAAACGAAATTGAACTAATCGTTGAAGATTGTAATAAAGAATTTAATCGAATTGCTTCAAGTTGACAATATACAGCAACATCTTGTTCTGCTAAAAGATTACTAGTAACAACCGATGGAGAACATTCAGTAATCATAATTTTGAAATCTGCTTTATAATTTTCGTTACAATCCAATGAAGAATCAGCATTAACAAAACAACTCAATGTAATAATAAAAATCATTACAAAAAAGAATATATAATTAGTTTTTTTCAACATTTATCCAAGCTCCACACCTAAAATAGATGTTTCTACATTTAAATAATTATTTTGAAAGCTTTCAACATCATTTGGAATATCAAATATAACTGGATCTATATATAATATATTTGAATTTTGCAACATTTCATCAGTAAAGTATTGATTTACCTTTCCACCACCGATTACAACATTTTCTACAGTTGTAGATGGAGTAGTAACCTCTTGACAATTTTCTAACCCAAATAATTCTGAGAAAATATTACTAGACGAAGTACAATATTTTTCTGTTGAAGCAGGAATAGTAATTTCTGAACCAGAATAAATATATGCAACAATATCATATTCATCTTCTGATAATTTTACAACACTTGTTTCGGGATACATCGCACTAATAACATTACCATTTGACCCATAAAAGTTTAACATCACCTTGTCCTCATTAGCCAAATCATTTACATAAATTTCTAATTCATGTTCTTTATATAAAATAATATCATATGATTTGACATCTGTTGCAATAATTTTATTATATTTTGAATATCCATCAGAAGATACGGTTAATACACCATTAATACATGTTGGGATTTTGCCGGAATAAATATATTCGCCTTCAATAAAATCTGTTTCACCTAAATTACAAATATCATCAATACATTTGAAACTTAAATCTGCTTTTATTGGATTTAGATAAGAATCATATGTTTTTACACTAATTTTTGAATCCCTATAATTACACATATCAATTCCTATAGGTTCTTCTTCTTTAATAGCAGAAGATAATGCCTCTCTTGGATTATTATTATCAATTACTACACCTACTGGATATTGAAAAACAAAATCCTCATCCCATATTTGAATTAAAACTGGATATTGAATATCGTAAACAAAATGGACATTTGAGAAACACATACCAAGCATATTGGCAACATTTCCTATGGGATTTACGTTTCTATCACCATAAAAATCTATTCTACTAGTCCAATTAGGATTATAAACAATATTTACATTTTCATCAAAATTAACACCAATATTTTGAGTAAAATATTTTTTTATGACATTTGAAGAATCATAATTGTTTCCCGAAAATTTAATTAAATTTATATTCGCATTTAATGCTTCGGTAATATTACTTCTAATATCTTCATCTTTAAATGTAGTGGAATCACAATCAAAATTTATAGAATCTACTGGAGCATAATTCCATAAAACATCCATTGTATAATTTTCTAAAAATACATTTTCTTTTTCATAAACGAAAATTTGTTTAGCTAAATCATAATATTTCCCCAACTTTGAATCTACAGAAACAGTATGCATACTAACCACAGAAGATTTTTCATTATAATGCATATCTAAATCACCAACCACATTAACTATTATCCTTTCTTTGTCAATAGTTACAGCAACCTCTGATTTATCAACATTAATAACATAACCAGAATTTACATATTCTGAAAAATTACAATAGATTATTTTTTCCCCAATATATTTTTCTAACTGAGATTCCATATCTGATAATTGTGGAACTTGTTCAATAAAAGAACCATTTGGAGCAAGATATAACCAATAAGGAATTTCCATGCCTAAATGATTAAGTTCTGAAGAAAATGGTGTATATTTAGTAGAAGAAACCAAATTTGGTTTTTCAATATAACCAGCATTATCTCCAAGAATAACAACTCCCTCTTTTGTAACAGATTTTATACAACTCAAATAATAATCATAAACAGACTGAAATTCCTTATCAATTGAACTCACTCCAATAATATTATCATTAAATATAAAAAATAAAACAATTCCCGCAAAAAGAATTACACCAACTATTATAAACAAAGTCACCTGCCCCTTTTTTACTTTCTCTTTTTTCAAACAAAACATAATATAATGATACTATAACTCTATTTAAATATTATGAAATGA
Organism: Candidatus Woesearchaeota archaeon; assembly: GCA_964470085.1. Classification (GTDB taxonomy): domain Archaea; phylum Nanobdellota; class Nanobdellia; order Pacearchaeales; family GW2011-AR1; genus JAGVXH01. Next base: position 24,351 of record CAYXZJ010000007.1, on the reverse strand, counting down.
GGAGAGGAGGATTCGAACCCCCGTAGGCAAAAACCACTAGGTCCTAAGCCTAGCCCGTTTGACCGCTCCGGCATCTCCTCATGAGAAATACAAAATAAAAAACTCAAGAGATTATAAAAAGGTTTGGAGATCGGATATCGGATGTCAGATGTCGGATGTCAGATGTCAGATGTCAGATGTC